>NZ_JAOART010000010.1 GCF_025210435.1 Anaeromicrobium sp. | reverse complement strand
TTCCTAAATATTCACCAACCATGAACCCCCAAGAAAACCTATGGAATGACTTAAAAGCTAAGCTATTTAGACCAGCTGCTAGAAGTTCCTTAGATGAACTTGTGTATGACATATATAATATATATACCGAATATAGTGAAGATCCAGATAAAGTTTATTCGTTAACAAATGTTAGAAATTTCCTGACATAAAACAAAGTCTTTACCAATAAATCTATATAATTTCCCAAAATTAAAAGTTTTTAAAGGAAAAAACTTGTTATGGTGAATATTATATAATAGGGTTTACTTTTTCTCGTGAAGGATAAAAATATTATAAAGATTGTTATTTGGGGTGAAGGAATGAGACGAGGAAAGTCGGGATTTATTATATTGATAATAATTAGTTTTATAGTCATAATTGCATTTCAACTTGCAGGATCATTTATTAAGATTGAAATTAAACACTTGTATACGGGATTTTCTACAAGTCTTGAAGATGTGGGAGATAGGGCTTATAGTTTATCTGCTGTAACAGAATACTTAAACATATTATTTTCCGTATATATTATGTTTTTAGCTCTATTTATATTTTTAGAGAGTAGGGATCCATCTAGAACTGTAGCCTGGTTATTAGTTTTAATTGCATTTCCCCTTCCAGGTTTTATATTTTATTTATTTATGGGTCAGGATATAAGGAAAAAAAGAATATTTAAGAAAAAGAAAGAATCAGGATTTCCCTATTTTAAGAAAGCTGTAGATATTCAAAAGGAGACTATGAAATATGTGGATTTATTCTCTTCTGATGAATCCATAGTTAAAAAGAGACTAATAAATTTAATGATAAACAATGCCAATGCACCCTTTACTTTAAATAATAAGGCTAAGATACTCACTAATGGAGAAGAAACCTTTAATGAAATAATAAAGGAATTAAAAGGGGCGAAAAGCCATATCCATATGGAGTATTTTATTATTAAGGATGATAAAATAGGACGTAAAATATTTAATATATTAAAAGAAAAGTCCAAGGAAGGAATAAAAGTAAGGGTAATTTATGATAGTGTGGGAAGTTTTAGATTGAGTAAAAATTATTTGAATGAATTAAGAGACTATGGAATAGAAATAGAAGGGTTTTTACCCGTTTATTTTCCATTATTAAGTAGAGAACTTAATTACAGAAATCATAGAAAAATAATTGTCATAGATGGAAAAATAGGTTTCTTAGGAGGATTGAACATTGGAGATGAATATTTAGGTCTAAATGAAACCTTAGGATTTTGGAGAGATAGTCATCTAAAGGTGAGAGGAGAAGCTGTATATGGCCTTCAAAATATATTTCAAAGGGATTGGTTATTTGTAACTGAAAATACTATAGCCTTTGATGAAGAATATTATCCATCCCAAGGGTATTGTGGAGAGCACTTAATGCAGATTGCTGCCAGTGGACCTGATTCTGATTGGCAATCCATAATGCAAGGATATTTTTGTATAATATCATCGGCAGAAAAAAGAATCTGGATAAATACACCATATCTAGTTCCTGGTGAAAGTATAATGACTGCTTTAAAGACAGCTGCCTTAAGTGGCGTAGATGTAAGAATCATATTGCCCCATAAACCAGACCACAAAACAGTATTTTGGGCTAGCATGTCTAATGTGGAAGAACTTCTAGAAGCAGGGGTAAAGGTATACCAATATAGAAAAGGCTTTATACACGCCAAAATAATGCTTGTGGACGGCATTGCAGCATCTGTAGGAACTGCAAATTTGGACATAAGGAGCTTTAGACTTAATTTTGAAGTAAATGCCTTTATATATGATGAGGAATTAGTAAGTAGAATGGAAAAGGATTTTAAAGAGGATATGGAACATAGTAAAGAAATAATATTAGAGGAACATAAAAATAGAAACATATTAAGTAGAC
This sequence comes from Anaeromicrobium sp., assembly GCF_025210435.1. Classification (GTDB taxonomy): domain Bacteria; phylum Bacillota; class Clostridia; order Peptostreptococcales; family Thermotaleaceae; genus Anaeromicrobium. The sequence continues at coordinate 2,123 of NZ_JAOART010000010.1, read as the reverse complement.
TAAAAGAGTCTACAGGAAAATTATTTTCGCCATTATTATAAGGCATATGAAAAAGAGGAGTATAATTACTCCTCTATCTTCAATAATCCTTCTTTTAATTCTTCAAATATGTGTTTAACAGATGTGATTTCTTTTATTTTATGAACTTTAGACCCTGCAAAGGCAAATCCCTTCTCTAAGTTACCCCTTTGTGCTTGAATTAGAGCATCTGCAATACAGTATAAAGTTTCCTTAGGATTACATGTTTTAATACAATTTATACACTTAATTCCCTTAGGTTTACCATTTTCGTATACATCAGATACAAATTTATTGTAAATGGCTCTACCTGGTAGGCCAACAGGGCTTTTTATAATATATACATCATCTTCCTTGGCATTTACATAAGATTCTTTAAATACTATAGATGCATCACATTCCTTTGTAGCTACAAATCTAGTAGCCATTTGAACTCCAGATGCTCCAGCCTTTAATACTTCTGCCACATCTCCTGGGCTATAAAGTCCACCACCTGCTATTATAGGAATTGTTTTATTGTATTTTTCCTCAAAAGGCTTTATAGCTTCTAACACTTCTTTAACTAAAGTTGTTAAAGAAAAATCTTCTTTATGTTCTAATTGCTCAGGACTAAATCCTAAATGACCACCTGCTTCTGGCCCCTCTACTACTATAGCGTCAGGTAAATAGCTATGCTTCCTATCCCATTGCTTACATATTAACTTAGCAACTTTTCCAGAAGATACTATAGGTGCTATTTTAGTTAAGGATCCCTTTACCAAAGAAGGCAATTTCATAGGCAAGCCTGCCCCTGCAAATATAATGTCAGCCTTTTCTTTAACTGAGATTTTTACCATCTCCTCAAAGTTTGTAAGGACCGTCATAATATTTACACCAATAATTCCTTCTGGAGCAAGTTCCTTTGCTCTTCTTATATGATAAGTTAAACCTTCCATGTTAGCTTTAAATTTATCTTTATAATAATCTTCTAAATTAAAACCAGGTTCAACAGCTGATATAACGCCGATACCACCACAGTTAGCAACGGCTGAAGCTAAATTAGAGAGAGAAACCCCTACTCCCATGCCACCTTGGACAATAGGCATATTAGCTACTAAATCACCTATTTTTAGTTTTGGTATTTTCATTTCAACACTCCATCCATTTTATATTATATTTCAGTGTCATTATATAATAAATGTGGTCAATATACAAATGTAAAATAAAAGGGTATTTATAGATTAGAATTTGATTTTTTGGATATATATATAATATAGTATTTCGTTAGGAGGATGTAATTATTATGGAAAATAAAAGAGGTAATATTACTATGGCAGGAAATCCTGTAACTATAGTAGGTAATGAAATTAAGGTGGGAGACAAAGCACCTAATTTTACCGCACTAAAGGGGGATTTGAGTCCATATACTTTAGATGATGCAAAGGGAAAGGTTAAAATAATTAGCGTAGTACCATCTATAGATACGGGAGTTTGTGAACTTCAAACTATAACTTTTAATGAAGAAGCATCTAAATTAGATGATATTGTAATTTTAACTATTAGTGTGGATTTACCTTTTGCCCAAAAAAGGTTCTGTGCAGCTAAGGGTATAGATGAGGTAGTTACTTTATCAGATCATAGGGATTTATCCTTTGGTATGAATTATGGTTTTGTAATAGAAGAACTAAGATTATTAGCTAGAGGTATAGTTGTCATAGATAAGAACGATGTGGTAAGATATGTGGAATATGTGGATGAAGTAACCAACCATCCTAATTATGATAAGGCCATAGAAGAAGCTAAAAAATTATAAGTAAAATAAATTAAAGGTTTATGCTAATATGCATAGGCCTTTAATTATTTTCATATGTCTAATCAGAAAATAATCCTTATAAAGCTTTTATTGGTATATATATAATGATATAATTTAACAGGAAAATTTTAGCTGAAAATTTATTCTTAAAATATGTAAGGAAGAAAATAAAACTCTAAATGATTAAATTTAATTACAATTTTTTACAGTTGGTGATTACACTAATCCTTAAGCAGCTTTTAACGCTTTCAAAACCTCATCTAAAGGAATATTACTTTTAGCGCATTGATAAATCCAAGAGATACTATTTTGT
>NZ_JAOART010000136.1 GCF_025210435.1 Anaeromicrobium sp. | reverse complement strand
TGATTATGAGTTTTAAAGCGAAAGTCTATATTATGCATAAATTCCATCCTCTCTTTATTCTCTTACTTCTATAATAATGGAATTTATGATAGATTTTTATACTTTATATTTGGTAAAATTAGTTATGCGAAATATGAGTTAAATGAAAAAAAGTTTAAATAAATAGAAAGTAATAGGATGCAAGGGTCATTTAACATACTATTTATGCAAATTATACTAAAATACTGTGAAACCTCGTAAGATAGCAAAAAGTTAAATGAAAAATCAAATAAGATTTCGAGGTGACAAAATGACTTTAGATATAAAAAGACTGTATAAAGCTTTATTGCTAATATTGTTAGCATTTATCATTTAACACAACAGTTACTAGTAGAACAACATAGTGAGGGGGATTTTTATGAATTTTAAAATAAGAGAAGGGATCAATAGCGATTATATAGATATCAGTAATATTTCTATAGAAGTACATAATTTACATCTTGAAAATAGGCCAGATGTTTTTAGGGATGTTAATAATCTCTTGTTGAAAGAATATTTTGAAGATTTATTAAATTCTAATGATAAAAAGTTATTTGTAGTGGAAAATATGGATAATAAAGAATTAGTAGCTTATTGCATAATAAGAATTGTGACTACCCAAAGCATATCAATACTAATTTCAAGAAGTATTGCCTATGTAGATGAGTTCTGTGTCAAATCTAATTATAAGAAAAATGGAATTGGAAGACTATTATTTAAATATATTATAGATTATGCAAAAACAGAAGGAGCTACATCATTACAGTTAGTTGTATGGGAATTTAATAAAGATGCAATTAAATTCTACGAAACAATGGGCATGTCAACAAGAAATAGAAAAATTGAATTAAATTTATAGTAATTTAATGACTCTGAATAGGATAGATAAATTCCTAAAAATCCTGCTTTAAAGTGGATAAACTTATTAGATGCTACTGAGAGAGAGGTTTTATGTTATGAGAAGAGTAACTATATATATACTTTTAATACTATTATTATCAGGCTGTAGCTCTGATAGTGTTCAGAATCAACCTTATAAGGGGAATAGTTTGGTGATTGGAGTAATAGGGGAAGTACCAGTTATAAGAGAAGATAATGTAGAATTTAAAAGTATGAGATTTAGTGATTTGAAAAAAGTAAATGAGTTATCTTCTAAATATAATGCTATTTTTATTATGAAAGAACATTTCGATGAAGCTTCTAAACTTATATATGCAAAAGTATATAAGAATTCAGGTGTACCATTTTTCTTTATAGACTCTCTGAAGTCATATACTCCATTTGTTATTGAAGAACTTTCATATGAAAGTTGTGACAAATCATATGATCAAACGTATGCTACGGGATATTTTCAATCTGGTAATAAATGGCGATATTGGGGTTATGGTCTATATAATGACAAACGAAATGAAGCTAATATTCAGGATGTATATTCAAGAATATTTCATACTATTGATACGGAAATAAAATAAAAAAGACTGAAATATTAAATTGTTTATCTATATATAGGATTAAAAAATGGAGGTATATATATATGAATATAAGAGTGGCTACTGTAGTAGATGTACCACATATAGCATATATAAATGTTGAAACGTGGTTAACTACATACAGAGGTATTGTGCCAGATAAATTTCTTAAAGAAAGAAAAGAAAAAATAGAAGAAATAGTAGCAAGGATAGGGAAAAAATTAAAAGAGAATAATATGAAAGGGCTGGTATGTGAGGAAGGTGATAAAATAGTAGGATTTGCAACCTATGGGAGGGAAAGAGATGATGATTTAGAGTATAAAGGAGAATTATATGCAATCTATGTTTTAGAAACTTATCAGAAAAAAGGATTAGGAAAAGAAATTTTAAAAGGAGTAGTAAGGAATCTGATAAGCATGGGTATAAATAAAATGCTAATATGGGTGTTAGAAGAAAATAAGTCATGTAGATTTTATGAAAAATCAGGGGGAAAAATAGTAAAGAGGAGAAATATTAATATTGGTGGAAAGAAACTGAAGGAAGTTGGTTATGGATGGAATAATTTAAAAGAGCTACAGAGAACCCTCAAATGAATACAAAGACAAGGCTATATAATATGAATTTATAGGGAAAAGGTGAAGTTTATTAAGAGTATTAAACCAGGTAGAGGTCCATCTGCCATGGGTGGTTGAATCTGTAATAGCTATTATTCTTGGTATATTTTGGATAATTGAAGCAGGGAATGTGGGAGCATCAGGATTTTTTGTACTATTTTGAGTCTTGTTTATAGGAATTGCAATTGTATAATTTATATATAATTATAAAAATGCAACGGGAAAGGATAGAGTATCTATTTATGATATTACTGATGAAAGTGAAGAGTCAGATCCCTTTGATAAATTGATTAAGAAAAAAGAAAATGAGCCAATAAATGATATTAGCAAAGTAGAGGATAATTATAAGTACTGTCCATATTGTGGCGAAAAGATGAAAGAAGAATTTAAGTATTTTCCTTCTTGTGGCAGAGAAAGTACCAAATAAATATTATTCTAAGTGGGAAGGTGAAAAATTGAAAAAAATTATTCTTATATTAATAACATTTTCATTGTTAGTTAATTTACTTGGATGCACTAACAAAAGTACAGAACAATTCTCAGAACAGAAAAAACAAGATATACAAGAATTTAAGTCTATCTTTAGTAACTTTGCAAAAGAGGAAAATATAATAATGTCTTCTAAAGAGATGGATGCTTTTCATGATATTACACCTGAAAATGTTTTTAAAGAAACTGGTTGTCAGATATTTAAGAATGGATCAACCTGTGAGTCATATTTGCTTTGTGAGGGGAATTTATATACCTTGGGAATTGGTTTTGGTGGATTTGGTATTGTTCACATTGAAACATGTGACTTTGATGATGACAACAAAAAAGACCTTATTTACACTTATTCTTGGGGTTCGGGTATTCATAGGTCATCTTTTGGATATTTTGATCTTTCAAAGAAAAGTGAAGGAGAGATAGATATAGATTCAGCTGAATTATCAGGTTTTATTCAAGAGGAACTGGTTTTAGAAAAAGTGTCTGATACCCAATTTCAGGTGTATAAAGCCAATGTTACAATAGAGGGTGGAGATTTTACTAAACTATCTTTAAAAAAAGATAGACTTTTGGGTGAGATAAAAGCAGTTGAAAAGAAACCTGTACTTTTTATAAAATAACCTAGTTATTCTACATAATATATATAGTTTATAGAATATGCAATTTTTGAAAATATACAAGATGTTCTTTGAGAATTGAATAAAGGGGGATAAAAAACAGAACTTATTTACAATTATTGTAATAGAAGTTCTAAAATATCATATAAATATGATATAATTGCCATTAGTTAAGTACACATAGTAAAGCATAGTGAATTAACAGATTATATGATTGGAGGTATTATAATGGGAATTTTTAATAGACTTAAATAGTCTATATGTTGAGCAACTACTAACTCTCCCATATGGGCTATTTGAAATAAATATTTATTTTTAAGAAATTTTAATACCTAATATTGAAAGCATATTGAAAAGTATTAATTTTAAAATACAAAATTCCCAATTAGTTCTTTATAAGAGTGGAAATCATCCAGCCATGTTTAGTAATAAAAAAGAATTTAGAAATTTGGTATTAAACTTTTTAACGTGAAATATAGTGAAAAATTCTTACTTAGGTTATAAGTAAAAAACTAATAATTTACTAGAACACCACATTATTTAAATTTGAATTATGTGGTGTTTTTTTGTAGCAATACATTTATAATGGGAACTAAATTAAAATATATTTAGTAGAAAACAAATATTAGTTCCATGGGGACTGAGAAAGGGAAAGGGGCAATTATGGAGAAATTAAGTTGGAGTAGAATACAAATGGATTTGATCAAACAGCATAACAGTCAGTTTATAAAGAAAGGGATTGTAGGACCAGATTTAGAGCTATTTAAGAATACAATAATTAGAACTAACAACTTTCAAATAGAATGTAAAGAGTGTGAAAGAAATAAACAAAAAATCGAAGAAATGATGAAAAACATTATTGATGGTCATGAGTCATATGATTATGTTGATGAATTTGAAGAAATAACAATTCATCTTAGGGAAGAACATAATTTAGTAGAAAAAGGATACTATATGGCTAAGTTTTCAACTAGTGGTACCTTGATTGGGGGGGCAATTTTAGGATTTGATCATATAGGACTGCCAATTGGATTTATTGTTGGCATTATTTTAGGAACATTTTGGGATAGAAAATCTAAAAGCCAAAGGAAAGTAATATAATACTATATCATAAGCCAACTGTAGATTTATGGTACAAATGTGAATGACAAAATTAAATCAACGATTCTCACCATGAACTGTCATTAAAGGAGGGCTCAAAATGAAGGTGAATAGGTTGTTTAGTATGGTCCATATACTTCTTAATAAAAATAAAGTGACAGCTAAAGAACTAGCTGAGGAGTTTCAGGTATCTACTCGTACTATTTATAGGGATATTGATACTCTTTCTATGAGTGGAATTCCCATTTATACAGATAAGGGTACTGGGGGAGGCATTGGTATTCTTGATAGTTATGTACTAAATAAATCTCTCATATCGGAGGAGGAAAAGAATAATATTATAATGGGTCTTGAAGTTTTACAGGCAACTAATTATGATGATGTGGATAGGGCCACTAGAAACCTAAAAAATCTATTTGATAAAAATGCAGATAATTATATAGAAGTAGATTTTTCTAGTTTTGATAATGAAAAAGAGGGACAAATATTTGAGGATATAAAAACTTCCATTAAGAGAAATTCTACCTTAGAGATTTTATATAAAAATAATTTGGGTCATAAAACTAATCGTAAGATAGACCCATTAAAGCTGATCTTTAAAAAACAGCGTTGGTATCTTATGGCCTATTGTCATGAGCGTAAGGACTATAGAACCTTTAGAATCTCTCGTATTAAAAGTAGTACACTAACTAATGAAATGTTTAATAGAAAAGATTATGACATTTCTGATAAAGTATTAACCTCCCATGGTATTAATAATATGAAGTCTGTAGTATTAACCCTTCATGGGGATGCCTATTTTAGGGTTGAAGAGGAATTTGATTCTAGCATGATAGTTAAAGAAGATGATAAATTAATTGTATCTTTCCAATCGGAATTTCATAGTTGGCTACCCTTTTACATAATGTCTTTTGCCGATTATATTATAGATGTAGAGCCCTTAGAACTTAAAAATATTATTAAAGAAAAAGCTAATAAAATAATTAATCTAATATGACATACTGGTGTCATATTTTCTTTTTTATAATTAAAGTAAGTTAAAGGAGAAAGGGAGATTGGTTATGGATTATAAAATTGTAAATCTTAATGAAAAGATAGTAGTGGGAAAATCAATAATTACTACAAATGAAAATAGTCAATGTATTAAGGATATAGGTTCTATGTGGCAAGAATTTATTGGGGGTGGAATTTTTAATAGTATAGAAAACAAAATTAATGGTATGGGTATTGGTCTTTATACAGATTATGAAGGGGATGCCACTAAACCCTATAGATTCATGTGCTGCACAGAGGTAAATGAAAATAATAATCCTGATTTAGAATGTAGAACTATATGTGATGGTAAATATGCTAAATTCACTATAAAAGGACACATGATAAATGATGTGGGTAGAGCTTGGAATGAAATTTGGAGTATGGATTTAGATAGGAGATTCCATTGTGATTTTGAAGTTTATCATAATGACTCTGAAGATATTTCTAATCAAACTATAGATATATATATTTCTATAAATTAGTATTAGGCATATGCCTTATAGGATAGATTGTATATTTAGCAAGGTGTGGTTTTAAAACTACTCCTTGTTATTTTATTTAAATACAATAATAAAATATAAATTTAGGTGTTACTCTAGGTCAGAGGATAATAAGTGTATTTATAGTAAAAGAAGAACTTGAAAATTTAGGAAATATAGTTATACTTGTATCAGGGGAATAATGGAAAAATATTAATAATTAGATAGGGAATATAACCATTATTTTACTAAGTTAGAATAAGGTATATGAAAAAAATAAATTAGTTAGGTCCCTGAGGGATTTGGATTATTTTCAAGTTGCTAAAAGAATAAAATAATATGGGAAGGGGTAACCAAATGGGACAAGTATCACAGTTACCTAATATTGGTAAGGTTCTTGAAAGACAATTGAATTCAGTTGGAATTGAAACCTTTGAACAATTAAAAGAACTAGGGAGCAAAGAAGCCTGGTTAAGAATTCGAGTTATAGATAAAACAGCTTGTATTAACAGATTATGTGCTTTAGAGGGCGCAATTCAAGGAATAAGATGGCATCATTTGGCAGATGATGTAAAAAGAGATTTGAATGAGTTTTATAATATAGTCAAGTGATAACTTTTAGGGGGGAATAGGCTTGATTGAATCAAGATGTGGTGTACGTTGTGACATATGTGAGCGAAAAAAAGATGTTAAATGTTTAGGATGTATTAATATGTCAAAACCCTTCTGGGGAGGAGAGTGTCACGTAAAAAGTTGCTCTGAACAAAGGGGATACAATCATTGTGGCCAATGTAATGAATTTCCATGTGATACATTAAGTAATATGGGGAAAGCTGAGGGATATGATCCATTACTAAAGATAGAGCAATGTAAGAAATGGTTGATAGGATAGACTAAATAAGTATATGAAAATTCAAGGAAGCTCAGATATTTCTAGTGACGGATATATATACGATAAAAATGGCAAGGTAATCTCTAACTTATGAGAGTTATCATAAGTTAGAGATTTATGCACATAAAAAAAGAAGGGAATGGTTGAAATGAAAAAATTTGATATTAAGAGTATTGTTTTAGGAATAGTAATTGGTACTATGGGAGCTTATGGAGCATCAGCCATGCCAACAGTAAAAGAAATAAAATCAGCAACAGATTTGAATAGCAAAGTTTATTTTTATGAGAAAGAAGTACCTTTGAAAAGTCCTTTAATTGCCATTGAAAGAGAAGGTAATGACAATATACAAGTATATATGCCTGTAAGGGAACTTTTAGAGTACATGCAATTTAACGTACAATGGAAAAGTGAAGATAAATCAGTTCATCTTACTATGAACAATAATATGAGCAATAATAATATGATTTCTCCTGTTGTGGGAAATATGGACGAAATAGATGCTAAAGCCATATCCATAATACAAAAAACAGGAAATTGGAGCTATATAGAACCATACTTACCTAAATTATCACCAGAAACAATCAGGAAAGTCGTTGAAATATATAACTCTAAACATCAAAATCCATCAGAGCATAAGAAGGCATCTGACTACATAACTGAGTAGATTTTATTATAAAAGGGAATAATTATTGGAATTAAAATAATGGGGGAAAATAAAATGATAAAAAAAAGAGCTATTTTCATTGGTGACGTAAGGTTTAATGAGTGTAATGTATTTGAGCTAAATGAAGAAACCAATTATTTTGAAATGTTGAATGATAGGGAATTTAGATATGAAAAAGAAGTTGTTGAAGAAGATTCTGATTGGTTGATATTTGAAGTTACTACAGGTAAAAATGAAATAGATGGAAGAGCTAAATTGATAGATTAGGCATGTGAAAAAAATAAACTAGTCAAATTCCTCAGAGAACGGACTAGTTTTTTTATATGTCATATGGATGTAAATATGAAAAATTGAAGGATCAAGAAATTGAAGCTGTAATAAAAAAACATATTGTGCCTATAGGGATAAATACTATCTATAACTATATTACAATAATAGTTTATGGAGATTTATATGAACATGGATATTACAAAATATATAAGAAAAATGGTAAAAGGGAGGTGCTTTTTCATGTTTCACGAATTAGGTAATGAAGAATTACTGCCTAAAAACTCTTATATTGGAAGATATTTAACTTATGGAATTAAAAATAGATTTAAGCAGACTATAGAAGATTATAAATATTTTCCCTGTACAACAATCAAAAGTCCTTCATCTCATTTCAAATTTGAAGACTTAGGAAATAAAAATATTATAGATACTTATAAGGTGAACGATACAAGTTTCAGGGAATTACTTTTATCTTCAAAAACTACAGCATTTTTAGTAATTAAAAATGACAATATAATATGCGAAAATTATTTCAATGGTTATCAAAGGGAAATGATCCATAGACTTTATTCGGTAACTAAATCAATTTCTTCTGCGTTAATAGGAATTGCAATTGAAGAAGGATTCATAGACTCTATTGATGATCCAATAACAAAGTATATAACAGAGCTAAAGAGTAATTTTAACGAAATTACAATAGAGCATTTATTAAACATGGAGTCTGGAATTGAATTTAAAGAAGGTTACTTTCCTTGGAAAGATGAAATAAAAACATATTTTTCTTCAGATTGTAGGACCTTGCTTGCTGGCATAAAAATTAAAGATAAGATAGGGGATTTTTTTCATTATAATGATTATCATCCATTACTATTAAGTCTTTTGTTAGAAAGAACTTTAAATATGCCAATAGCTGAGTTTTTGGAAAAAAAGATTTGGTATCCTTTGGGCATGGAGTTTCCAGCTTCCATTACATTAGATAATATTAAAAATGGCCTTGCCAAACTAGAAAGTGGCTTAACTTGTACTGCTATTGATTTAGCAAAATTCGGGAGGTTATTTCTTAACCAGGGTAATTGGAATGGAAATCAAATTATAAATAAAAAATGGGTAATTGATTCAACTGGATTTAATGGATTAAATCAACCAAAGGAGTACTTTACCTATTATAATAAGCACCCGTGGGGAAATTGGTTTGCTACAGGTAAAGGGTATTATAAATATTTTTGGTGGGGTTACAAAGTAAATGAGATAGATTTTGACTACTTTGCAATGGGTATCTTAGGACAAATTCTGTACATAAGTCCACGGGAAAATACAGTAGTTATTAGACTGGGAAAAGAGTGGGGGATAAAGGGGTGGTGGCCTACTATAATTAAAGACTTTATTGATAATAACGTATAACAATCCAAATCCCATTACTTAACTAGGTAAAGTTGGGGAAAGTGAAGTAGCCATTTGAGTCAGCCAAAATATGAAAATAGATTTTTATTAGTAAAGGATTTATATAATTGAATTTTATAAGAAGTATTGCTATACTTAAGAAGTGCGAAAAATCAAGAAAAAGGAAGAAAGAAGGAGGAAATTGAAGGAAAAATAAGGGAAAATAGGCAAGAAATGTAAGCTGATTATAAAATTCAAGGAGAATATCAGAATGAAAAAAAATTTAATTACAGGTAGTGTTTCCTTATTGTATTTAACAATCATAACTATTATAAATATGAGCATTTTGCAAAATATGAATTACTATATATCTGTAGTTATTAATATTCTTTTGACAACAGTATATGGATACATATTATTTGCAAATATACATAAAGGGAAAATGAATGAATTAGAGTACATATTAGATATTGTTACTAAAAGTCGCTATGATTATGACTTAGATGAATATGTGAAAAATAATAATTGTGAAGGGTATGTATCATTAATTGTAGATAAATTTAATAACACAAAGGAAGCCTCAAAGCATGTGTTAAAATCATCTGTAGATCTTGCTCAAGTATCAGATAAGGTGTCAGATAAGGTGAATCATATGGAGTCATCAACAGAGCAGATTGCAACTACAAGTGAAGAAATAGTAGCTGGATCATTAAATCAAATGGAATCTATAAATAGCATTTTTAGTAATATTGAAAATGTAGGACATAATATAGAAAATATAAGAGGACAGTTAAATAAAATTATGAACCAGGCAGATGTATCTGTTAAGCTTACTGAGGATGGCAACAAATATGTGGGAAAGACAAAGGAATCTATTGAGATTATAAGAAATGATATGATTGAGTATAGTAATAATCTTAATAATTTCATAGACAGTTTTTCACAAATAATAAAGTTTTCAGATATTATTAAGGGAATTACTGAACAGACTAATTTACTTGCATTAAATTCATCTATTGAAGCGGCTAGAGCAGGTGAACATGGAAAGGGATTTGCCGTTGTGGCAAATGAAATTGGTAATTTATCAAATCAGTCCCAGGCTGCATCACAAGAAATCAGTGCAGTTATTCAAGATATGGAGAAAAGAATTTTAGAATTAACAAAAGAAATGGAAAAGGGTACAGATAAGATCCAAGAGGGTATACATATAGCTGAGAAAACAGAGATAGCATTTAAAAAAATATCAGATAGTACTTTAGATACAAAATCTCAAGTTTCAACAATTGGGGATCATATGGAAGAAATGGCAGGACATACTACAAGAGTAATTAATTCAGTGGAAACTATAAGAGGGATTTCAGAGGGAAATGTGGCCGATTGCCAACAATTTAGTGCAGTTATAGAGGAAATAAATACATCCTTTAAGGATATAGTAATGGAATCAAATAATTTAAAGACATATGCTAATAGTTTACAGCAGAGTGTAGCTAAGGATACAATGGATAAATATATGTATCAAAAGGCTTTAGATGTAAAGTCGCATATGGATAAATCAAACAATGTTGATTTAAAAGAACTTGCCATGACCCTTAATATTGGGGAGATATATGTGGTTGATAATTCAGGCATAATAATAAAGTCTTCTGACCCAGATGGAATTGGATTAGATTCTTTTGAAATAGATCCCATATCCTATGAAGCTTCAAAATTGAAAGATGGCTATAGATCTACTCCTATTAGGAAGAGAGTCCACGATAATGAAATATATAAGTTTTTACATATTCCATATAAAGAAGGAATGGTTATTTCCGTATCATTATCTTTGCAAGCAGTTTTAAATGTATAAATGAAAGAAATATAGAAAAGGTTATATGCATTAAAATAGAGGACTAGGAATAGTCCTCTATTTTAATGGAATTATACGTATTATTGGCATTTGACAAAAAACAAAAATGGAGTATAATGTAATTAGCAAATGCCAATAATAAAATTCGGAGGGATACAAATGCATATAGAAAAAGAAAAACCACAAGAGGGAACAGATATTAAAAAGGTTGTTGCTATTATGAGTGGAAAGGGAGGAGTAGGAAAATCGTCAGTTACTTCTTTAATGGCAGTATCTTTACAAAATAAAGGATACAAAGTAGGTATACTAGACGCTGATATTACAGGACCAAGTATTCCTAAAGTATTTGGAATAGGAGAAAAAAGAGCCGTTGCAATTGATAATGTAATTCAACCAGTAGAAACAACAACAGGTATAAAAGTAATCTCTATTAATCTCATGATGGATCAAGAAGATTCACCAGTGGTATGGAGAGGACCACTTATAGCATCTATGGTGAAACAATTTTATACAGATGTGGCTTGGGGAGAGTTAGATTATCTTTTAATTGATTTACCGCCAGGAACAGGGGATGTTCCATTAACAATAATGCAGTCCCTACCAGTTGATGGTATAGTTGTAGTTTCTTGTCCACAGGATTTAGTACAATTAATAGTAAAAAAATCTGTAAATATGGCTAGGATGATGGCTACTCCTATCTATGGACTTGTGGAAAATATGAGCTATTTTCAATGTCCAGATTGTGATAAAAAACATTACATATTTGGAGAAAGCAACATAGAAGAAGTTGCAAAGGAGATGGATATGGAAGTATTAGAAAAGCTTCCTATTAATCAAGATTTTGTAACTTTATGTGATGAGGGAAGAGTAGAGATATTTGGTAAAACATATTTTGGACTATGTGAGCAATTAGCAGAAAAATTAGAAGAAAGAATAGGGGGAATGGAAAAATGAAGATAGCTATTACAAGCGTTACAAAGGATAAGGAATCAACTATAGATGAAAGATTTGGAAGGTGTAATTATTTTACAATCTATGATACAGAAAACAAGTCCTTTGAACATGTTGAAAATAAAGGTGTAACTTCTGCTCAGGGTGCTGGAATCGCTGCAGGACAGCAATTAGTTGATTGTGCAGTAGGCGCTTTGATTACTGGGTATGTGGGACCAAACGCAATGAGAGTATTACAAAGTGGAAAAGTAGACATTTATAAATGTAGTGGAAAAAGTATTAAAGAAGAAATAGAGTTGTTTTTAGATAATAAATTAGAAATCATAAATAATGCAGTTCCTGCCCACTCTGGAATGAGAAATAGAAATGGAAGATCATAGTAAAATGAAAATTGCAGTTTTGAGTGGAAAAGGTGGAACAGGAAAAACTACCATTTCTACTAATCTAGCCAAAGTAATGGGGTGGAATTATGTGGATTGTGATGTGGAAGAACCAAATGGATTCATATTTTTAAATCCCAAGATTACAAAAACTGAGAAGGTTAGTATACCTGTTCCTAAGATCGACACATGTAAGTGCATAGGATGTGAAAAGTGCGTAAAGATATGTCAATTTAATGCTTTAGCATGGGTAAACAAGGATGTTTTATTATTTGATAAATTATGCCACGGATGTGGAGCATGTAGCCTAGTGTGTGCATATGATGCCATTTCTGAAGTAGATAGGGAGATTGGAAGTATTAACGTAGGGAATGATGATGAAATAACATGCATGAGAGGAACTTTAAATATTGGAGAACCTATGGCCGTTCCAATCATTAGGAATTTAAAGAAAATGATTGGAAATGAAAACACTATTATAGATTGTTCTCCAGGAAGTGCTTGTTCTGTAGTAGCTTCTATTGAAGGGGTAGATTATGCAGTCTTAGTAACGGAGCCTACAGCCTTTGGCCTTCATGACCTAAAAATCGCCATAGAACTTGTGAGAACTATGAATATTCCCTTTGGAATTATAATAAATAGGGGAAGTAATGAAAAGGATTTAATAGAAGAGTATTGTGAAAGGGAAAAAATAAATATATTAGGAAAAGTAATGTTTCATAAAGATGCTGCCATATTGTACTCAAAGGGCAAATTACTTGTAGAACATGATAGATATAAGGAAATATTTTTAGACTTAGGTAAAAAAGTAGAGGAGGAAATAGAATGCAGCTTGTTGTAATAAGTGGAAAAGGCGGTACGGGTAAAACTACTGTTGCAGCTTCCTTTGCATATCTAAATAAAGAAAGTATCAAAGTTGATTGTGATGTGGATGCCTCTAATCTTAATATTGTTCTACAGGGAGAGGATATAGCTTCTTCTCAATTTATTGGGGCAAAAATAGCTAAGATAGATAAAAATAAATGTATAGAATGTGGAAGATGCAGTGAAGTATGCAGATTTGCTGCAATAAATGATAATGAAATTATAGAATTAAAATGTGAAGGATGTGCCGCATGTAAGGCCGTTTGTCCTGTAGGTGCAATTGCTTTAGAAGACGAAGTTACAGGGGAAACCATAATTACTAAAACGGATGGGGGCATATTATCTAGAGCAGAAATGGTTGTTGGAGCTGAAGGCTCTGGAAAATTAGTTACAGAGGTTAGAAAAAATGCCTTAAAGTACCAAAAGAATAATGAGCTAATGATCCTGGATGGGACTCCTGGAATAGGATGTGCCGTTATGGCATCTATTACAGGTTGTGATATGGCTTTAATAGTTATAGAACCTACCCAATCTGGACTAAATGATTTCAAGAGAATTCTTTCTTTAATAGATCATTTTAGAGTGAAACCTTTTGCCTGCATAAACAAGTATGATATTAATGAAGAAATGTCTTTAGAAATTGAAAGATATTGTGAAAATGAATCTGTTAAGGTCTTAGGCAAAATTCCATTTGACCCTATTGTTCAACAGGCTGTTAATGAATTAAAGCCTATTATTTCTTATGAAGATAGTATGGCAGGAAAAGAAATTAAAAATATATGGGAAAAGATCTATGAAAAATATAAGGAGGGTATACTATGAAAATAGCAATTGCAAAGGATGGAAATGTGGTTTCTGGTCACTTTGGCCACTGTGAAGGATTTGAAGTATTTAATGTGGACGGTAAAACCGTTAATAAAAGGGAATTTTTACAAAACCCAGGACATAAACCTGGATTTTTACCAAGATATTTAGGTGAACAGGGAGTAGATGTTATTATTGCTGGTGGAATGGGTGCCACTGCTCAAGAACTATTTGCAGAAAATGGAGTTAATGTGGTAGTTGGTGCATGTGGAAATTTAGATGATGTAATAAAAACGTATTTAGATGGAGATCTTAAATCAACAGGAAGTGTTTGTAGAGAACATGCCCATGAAGGAGAATGTGGTAATTAAGAAGTGGAGTTAAAGGGAACAGGAAATATCTATTGGAAGAAATTTTATGAAGATTAAAATTTGACATATAAAATATATTACCCCTATTGTACTAAAAATGTATACAATAGGGGTAATATATTTTTAGTATGGAGAAGGCATATTAAGGCAAATATACATATAGGAGTGAAAAAATTGAGTACAACAAATTAAGAGGAGGCAAGACAATGACTCTAATAGATAGACCTATTATGACTAAGCACACTAAAATCCTAATAGGAATTAATTTTTTCTTATCTGCATTAGGAAGTGCTCTTGTGATGTCTCGTGTAGTAGATATCACAAGGATTACCTATGTATATCTCATTTGGAATTTAATATTGGCATGGATATCATTGATTGCTTCAATAGTATTAAATTACATATATGAAAAACGTAGAAGAGGTAGAGGAAATACACTAGGATTTTTTTTAGGATTAGCATGGTTTTTCTTCTATCCCAATGCACCCTATATGATTACAGACCTTATTCATATAAGTAGAATAAATTTTTATAATAGTGGTGGAGTTAATACAAATTTAAATGTTTGGTTTGATTTTCTATTAAACTTGCTATTTATTTCAATTGGATTTTTAGTAGGGTTCATTTCCTTGTATATAATCCATAGATTAGTAGAGAAAAGGATAGGAAAGTTTACAGGATGGTTATTTGTGTTAGGAGTTCAGTTTACATGTGGCTATGGTATTTATCTTGGCAGATTCCCAAGATTAAATAGTTGGTATATTGTAACAGAGCCATTATCCGTTGTAAAATCTATCACACAAACTTTAAATAAGGAAACATTTATATTTACTAGTATGTTTAGTTCCTTTTTAATTTTAAGTTATATAGTCCTTTATTACTTGACATATGTGAGTGCTGAAAGTAGATAAGATTTAATTAGATGCTCTTAGTGGATATATCCATTGAGAGTATATTTTTTTAGAATATAATGGTAAAATATGTATAATGAATATGAATAATAAGAATGGAGTGTTTAAAATGGCTAGAATTGAACCTAGAGAATTTCATAAGAATAATATTAGAATTATAGTTAGAAGTGCAGAAATAAATGATGCTAGTGATTTAATTAATATAGTTCCTATTTTAGATAGGGAGACTGATTATATGCTTAGGACAGAGGGCGAATTCAAATGCACATTAGAAGAAGAGGAGAATATTATAAAAAGGAAACTAGAAAATAAAAATGATTTGTTTTTAGTTGCTACAATTAATGAAAAAATAGTAGGTACACTAGGCCTTAGTGGAAATAGTTTATATAGAATTAATCATATATGTGAATTTGGTATGGGAGTATTAAAGGATTACTGGGGAAAGGGTGTAGGTAATAGTTTGATTAAAACCATGATAGATTGGACTAAAGAGAATAATATAAGAAGGATAGAATTAAAAGCTGTATCTAAAAACCATAGGGCCATAGAGTTGTATAAAAAGTTTGGATTTGAAATAGAAGGAACATTAAAAGGAGATCATCGTATAGGGAATGAGTATGTAGATTCATATACTATGGCTCTTATTAACAAGTAGATATGACATATTAAGGGGGGGCATATGGAATTGATAATAATTTTAGGTCTAATAATAATTAACATACCCGCTTACAAATACTTGTATAATAAATTCTTTTTTAGCATAGAAGATTTTCTAGAATGTATTAGATATTGTTTCATTCCTAACTGGATATCCTTTATTGGGGGAGAATATTGGGATGATATTGCTTCACAAATGAGATTTGGTATGTTCATATTCTGTTGTGTTGCCATAGTAGGATTACAGTATTTAGGAATAAAGATTATTTGGAATATAATTATGTAGAAAAATGTAAATAAGGAATCTTATGATGAATATACAATATTAGGATAAAGGAGTTTTTTAGAAATGGATATGATCATGTTCTACTATATAATAATAATGCTTTTTGTATTAATGATAATTATACAACAAGTGCAAAGGTATAAAAGAGAGAAAAAAGTAATTGCTAAATCATTAAAGGGAAACAATTATTGGATTATATATGGATTATTTTGGATTGTTCTAGCATATTCAAATTTAAAAATGTTTATGAGGTATTATGAACGTACATATTCCATGTTAAATCCTGAATATATAAAAAGTTGGTATGAACTTCTAGATTATAGCTATGTGAAAGAATTAAAACAGAGTATAGGGTTAAGTGATGGAGATATGAAATATAGAGTTATAGATAGATATGTAAGTTATGGTTATGATAAATTATTAGTTGCAATTACTCAAACACTATTTGCAATTGCTTACTCTTTGAGGAGATCAGACTGGACGTGTACCATAATTTATGAAGATGGCATATATGGTAAAAATGGAAATGATACCTGGAATAGGATTATATCATACAACTGGAGTGGTTTAAGAACTAATAGTAATAATGTGGAATATTATGACTTGGAATTTAAATTAAGAGATAGTAAGAGTAGGAGTAGGAGTAGGAGTAAATACTTTTTTGGGGAAGGGAAAAAATCAATTAGTATGAGTATAAATGCAGAGGATATGGAGAGAACAGATAGATTTTTAAAACAAAATATTGTGGATGAGCATATATAAAATGGGATATGGAATAATGAAAAAATCTGTCATATTATGTTTTTTTAGTTCAATTGATTATACCTATTACTATACTCATTAGTTGCTGAAATAAAGACGAAAATGGATAAAATTAAAGTAGAATAATTAACGCCTTTTTGGTTCAAATCTAATTATTGATTATAACCAAAAAGGCGTTTTGTATTTAATTAATTAGAAATTTTGTTATTATAAATGTATTGAAAGTGAAATTACTCTTCAATGAAAGAATCCTCTGTAACAGCTTCTTCTGTAAGTGTTCCTTCTATGGTATCATTTGTACTTACTTTGTTTTTTAGTAAATTTAATAAATTAATTCCAGTAGTAGCCTCTATAGTTTCTGGTAACTGACTCATCATGGTAGTTACATAATTAGAAACCTTGGCTGCACCTGTGTTATTTCCATCTCCACCATTATCCACAATAACGATTTTCTCTGTTTTAGCAAGGGGTGCAGAAATGCTGTTTGCAATTTCAGGTAGTTTTTCCACAAGCATTTGAATAACAGCCGCTTCATTGTATTGTTTAAAGGCTTCTGCCTTTTGGAACATGGCCTCAGCTTCTGCTTTACCCTTTTCTTCTATAATATTAGCTTCTGCTTGACCTTCTAATCTAATGGCTTCAGCTTTAGCTTCCCCTTCAAGTTTTATGGCCTGAGCTCTAGCCTCTGCTTCTTGAATATCTTTGTATCTTCTAGCCTCAGATTCTAGTTTCATGGCTTGAGCTCTAGCCTCTGCCTCTTGAATATCCTTATATTTCTTTGCCTCTGCTTGTTTCTTAACGCTAGCTTCTAATTCTCTTTCCTTCTTAGCAGCTTCCCTTTCAGCAAGTTGAATTTCTCTTTCTTTCTTAAGAAGTTCTACAGCCATTTCCGTTTCTGTTACTTCTTTTTTTACTTTGTTTTGCTCTATTTCATAAGCAAGGTCAGCCTTAGCTTTTTCCGTTTCTTGTTCTTTTCTATATGCTTGAACCTTAAGTTCTTTTTCTTTAGCAAACTCAGAAATTTCAGTTTCTGCTTGAAGTCTTGCTTGTTCTCCAAATTTAAAGGCTTTAGATGTTTCAATCTTTGAGTTTTTTTGTGCTTCAGCCGTTTGAATTTTTGTTTCTGAAGTAGCTTTAGCTTCTGAAATTTCTGCATCTCTTTTTACTTCTGCAATTCTCCTTTTACCTAATGCTTGTAAATAACCATTAGAGTCAGATACATCCTTAATAGTAAATGCCTTTATTTCAAGACCCATACCAGCAAGGTCAACGGCAGCCACTTCTTGAACTTGAGAAGCAAATTTTTCACGATCCTTATGAATTTCTTCCACAGTCATTTTAGAGATGATTTCACGTAGTTTTCCCTCTAAAACATCCTTGGCAGTTGACTTTATAAAAGCTACAGTTTCACTTTCGTTACCCGTATTAAACTGTTCTACTGCACAACAAATAGAATCTTGGTCAGATTTAACCTTAATAACAGTAACACCATCTACAATAATATCTACACCCTGTTCTGTTAATGCCCTTTCAGTCCTCACATCAATCTTCATGTTTTCTAAAGAGATTCTATCATATCTTTCTAGTAATGGAATAACAAGGCCACCACCACCAGAGATAACTCTCTTTTTTAAACCTGTTACAATATATGCCTTATCCTGTGGAACCTTCTTCCACATAGTCACAATACCAGCAACTAAAATAACGATTACAGCCACAATTGCAGCTGGAATACCAAAAGCAAGAAAATCCATTTTAATTCCCCCTTAATAATAAAAGTTTTTAAACTCCACATAAAAGATATTTTCTTTAATATCTATTATGTATACATCAGTACCTGATTTAACATACTTACCATTCACATGTTTAGCAGGAGCATTATAGGTGTTGCCATGTATGGTATATGTAATTTCTCCAAAACCATTTTCAACAATGGATGTTTTGACTTTTCCAGTTAGTTTCATGATTTCATCCTTTGAAGGTGCACTAGTATTTTGTGACTTATGTAGTGGTGCAATAATAAGTCTATATACTAATGTTGATATGGTATAGGCAAATAAAAATGATAGTACTAATGTGTAGATGGTAGATAAGTTTTTATAGGTATTCATAATACCTACACCACCAAATACAGTAATGAATATTACTACTGTAATCGGTTTGATTGGAAAAATAATCAGGTTAAATAAATCTATATCTCCTTCAAGCCCTCCTTCCAAATCAATAGAATTAAATAATTGACCCAATATTAATGAAACAATGGTATATAATACACCTGTGAAGAATGCAATTTTATATAATACAAGCATACTTAAACACTACCTCTCTGGGAAATATTGGTCTAGAGTAACATTTTACACCATTCACAAAGAAAATAATGTAAAAAATTGACGAATGGATAAGTTTTTTTATTTTTCTAAATTTTATATGATCATTAACAGTTTATGATTGAATGTCTATAGAATAAGTAATGATTGAGGAGAGATTTAACAACATGTATTATTGGCAAATCTCTCCTTTCAGTTTTACTAAAACTTAAATTTATTTACATTTTCCATAAGCATTTTTGACAAATTCTTTGTTGTATGTGCATGTCCATTCATTTCTTCCACTGAAGCTGACAGCTCCTGTGTACTAGCAGAAACTTCTTCAGCAGTAGCAGAAGATTCTTCTGTGACAGCTGAAATATTACTTATAGCCTCAATAATTTCATTTTTGTTACCTTTTATCTTTTCTCCATTTTCTTTTACCATATCTAATTTACTTGCTAACGATACTAGGGATGAGGCTGTTTTATTAAAAATTGCTTCCGTATCTTTTATAGATTCATTTTGTTCATTGTAGGAATTTTTCATATCTTCCATAACTGATACGGCATGTTTTGATTGATTTTGAATATTTCCTATCATTTCTTTAATATCATTAGTTCCTTCAGAGGTTTGTTCTGCCAAATTTCTAATTTCATCAGCTACAACAGCAAAGCCTTTACCTGCTTCTCCTGCCCGTGCAGCCTCAATAGAGGCATTTAATGCTAAAAGATTTGTTTGATTTGCTATATTATCAATTAAAGTAATAATAGATTCTGTACTATTTGCGTACTCATTAACCTTATTAATGATTTTATTAATTTCTGTAGCTTTATGATTTGTTCTTTCAGTTTTTTGATTTAGCATATCCATAATATTTAATCCTTGTTGGCTCAATCCATTAGTATTATTAGATATAAGAAATACTTCTCTAATAAGTTGGGTAGTTCCTTCAATATTTTCTCCTAAATCATTTGTTTTAAATGAAATATGTTCTATATCCTTTGCTTGTTGTAAAGAACTTATGGCTACCTGTTCTATTGACTTAGAAATTTCCTCTGTTGCAAGGGATGATTCCTCTGTAATTTTAGCTAAATTTTCTGATTTGTCATATACCGTATGGGAAGAGGATTTTACATTTTGTACAAGATCCTTTATATTTTCCACCATATGATTATAGCTATTGGAAAGTTGTCCAAATTCATCTTTACTTTTAATATCTGAAATGGCAGTTAAATCTCCTGCTGCTGCTTTTTTCATAAGATCCATTATTTTTTTGATAGAATTATTAATATTTTTTGTAATTACTATAATCAGTAATATGGAAATAAGTATAATGAAACCAATTAAGATTATATTCATTGTAAATCTATGATTATAATCTTCTAATATTTTATCCTTTGGAATGAATGTTAATATGGCCCAAGTTGAATCTAAACTTTCAAAATATAGTGGTTCATATGTAATTAAGGCTTCTTTACTCAACTCATCTATGGTAGTAAAATAGGAATTTCCCTTATTAGAATGTATATCATCCATAACTTCTTTATTTAGTAATCCTTCATCCATGAGATTTTTCATAATCATTTCCTTATCTAACCCACTGGCTACACAAGTTCCACCATGAGATATGAGCATGCCAAAACCATCTAGAGTATTAATACTTTCTATGTTTGTAATTCTATCTTGGATATAATCTAGGCCTATATCAGCAGTTACAACTCCTAAAAACTGACCATTTCTACTGATTACAGGATAGGATATGGTAATCATCAATATGTCCTGACCATTTACTGGATAGATATATGGTTCTGTTAAAATGGGCCTTTTACTTTTCTGTGGAATTAAATACCAGTCTCCATCTCCTTCCACATCATATCCAGTTAAAGGCTCTACTCCCATGGTTCCATCTTGGTTTTTATATATATAAGGAAGAAATCGTCCTTCTTCGTTACTTCCCATTTCTTCATAGTTTACATATTGGGCATCTTTATTGTCAAAGGCATTGGGCTCCCAACCAGATCCATGGGCAATAATATTTGGATTAGAATCAAGATTTTTTTCTAATATTGTAATAGCTGTTTGTCTACTTAAAGAACCTTCTTCAGCTAGGATTCCCATAGTAGCTGCTAAGTTTTCCACAGATTTTTCTACAAGTTTTATTTCTTTTAATATTTTTTCTGATTCTTTCTTAGAAGTTTCAATAACGCTGGTGCTTGTTTTTGTAAGGCTTGTTTGTTTTAGATTATTTAAAATATAAAACAGCATTATAATAGATAAACAAAGTATAGTACTTGCTAAAAATCCAATCTTCACACCAGTCCTTAAATCTTTAAATTTTTTCAATAACATCATCCTTTCATAAAATCTTAATTAAATCATAATATAATTGCTAATGTTTATATATGCCCTAATATATTGTTATTAATCATATATATATATTAATACATTTTTCCAAATATTTCACCTTTTGTTGACATTTTACATAAATTTCTCCTAAATATTTTACATGTTTATCCGTATATTTAATTAGTTTATGATTTTTCTTAAAGTTACCAAGAAAGGATTAAATACTTTTTTTATAGCACTAATTTACAGCATATATATGTTCATTATTATTAAAACTATTTCTATAGATGTACTTAGGCATATTCAAAAAATAAATTAGTCATTGCACTGGTTATTTGAATTATTTTCTTCGTTATGGAATCGCTTACATATGTTTAATATGCTCGCTCACAATGCATTGAAAATAATCCAAATCCCTCAGACAACTTACTAGTTTGTTTCTTTCATATGCCTTAAGTTTACAAAATATAATTACAAAAATGAAAAGATAGGAGATAATTAAATGAAAAGAATATTTCTTGTATGTACAGTCTTTTTTCTAATGATTAGTGGAAATTTATCATATGGTCAAGCTCAGGGGAATACTTATACTGTTCAGTCTGGAGATAGTATGTGGAAAATTGCTGTAAAGTATGAAATTGGTTTGAGTGAAATCATATCTAGTAATCCTCAGATTAAAAATCCAGCATTGATTTACCCAGGACAAAAATTAAATATTCCTAATATTACAGATGTGAAGAACTTAGAAAATGAAGTCATAAGGCTTGTAAATGTGGAAAGATCTAAAAATGGATTACCTGCCCTTAAAGCTAATTGGCAACTGTCTAGGTGTGCTAGATACAAATCACAGGATATGATTAATAAAAACTATTTTAGTCATGAATCGCCAACCTATGGTTCTCCATTTAAAATGATGGAATCCTTTGGACTTAGATTCTCTTCTGCTGGAGAAAACATAGCAAAGGGCCAAAGAACACCAAAGGCAGTCATGAATGCTTGGATGAACTCACCAGGACATAGGAATAACATTTTAAGTAGAACTTATACGGAAATAGGAGTTGGTCTTGCTAAAGATAAAAATGGAGTGTCCTATTGGACGCAAATGTTCATGAAACCTACAAATTAGAATCTTATATGGGAATAATTATAAAGTTAAAGCCTAAATCTTTGAAAAAAAGATTTAGGCTTTAAGGCATATGAAAAAGAGAAAATAATATGGTAAAATTATACATGGTAATGAATATGCCTAAATAAAGTAGCATGTATAATGCTAAAAAATGAGACTAGGAAAAGGGGAGAATTGTATGTTTATAATTTCACTTACATACATTAAAGATTTAAAGATTGTAGAGGAACATCTAAAAGATCATGTTGAATATTTAAAAGAACAATATTCAAAGGGATATTTTATGGCTTCAGGTAGAAAAGTTCCAAGGACGGGAGGGGTAATATTATCTAATATTAAGGACAAAAAAGATCTTATGGAGGTGCTCAAAGAGGATCCCTTTTATAAAAATGAAGTTGCAAAATATGAGATTACTCAGTTCATACCTAGTATGACAAGTAAAAAATTAGATTTTTTAAGAGAAGAATTATAAAAACTAAAAATAATAGTAACTTTGTTTAGAAGTAAAAATTAAAATATTCTATAGGAATTTTGTATTATCACATACTCTTCTTCAGTTTAATGAAGGAGAGTATATTTTTATATAAAATATTTTCGTTACTATGTTGACAAATGAAAAAAATAAGAATATCATATTAGTAAATCAGCATATTCGCATACGCTCATATAGCTATGTGGTATGGCCATGCTCTAAAGAAAATAAGGGAGGGATTAAATTGTTAAAATGGATTAATGAAATATTCAAATTTTCGTGGCTTAGTAATTTAGTTGAAAAGTTTATTGAAAATATTTTTGGCATTTCTGTTACTACTCAGTTAGGCTCTAGTATACATTTTTTCATATACGACACAATTAAGATTATTATTTTACTTGGAATTATGATTTTTATAATTTCATATGTTAGAAGTTATTTTCCACCTGAAAAAACCAAGAAAACATTAAGTAGATTCAAAGGAATTAAAGGAAATATAATGGCATCAATATTGGGTATTGTGACCCCCTTTTGTTCCTGTTCATCTGTACCAATATTCATAGGTTTTGTTGAAGCTGGAGTTCCGCTAGGATTAACTTTTTCGTTTTTAATAACGTCACCTATCGTAAACGAAGCTGCATTTGCCATACTACTAGCTTCCTTCGGAGTAAAGGTAGCAGTAGTTTATGTTATAACAGGTGTAATTGTGGGAGTTGTAGGAGGTCTATTAATAGGAAGTCTTCATTTAGAAAAGGAAGTTGAAGAATATGTGTATGAAATACAAATGGGTGAGGTAGAAATAGAGGAATTAAGCAAAAAAGATAGGATTAGTTTTGCAATAGATAATGTGAAGGAAATTATAAAAAAAATATGGATATATTTAGTCATTGGTATTGGTATAGGAGCAGCCATTCACGGATGGGCACCAGCACCACTACTTGCTAAATATGCAGGGCCAGATAATCCATTTGCAGTATTTGTAGCAGTAGTACTTGGAATACCTCTATATTCAAATGCCCTAGGAACTATTCCTATTGCAGAGGCATTAATCAATAAGGGAGTAGGAATAGGAACAGCCTTATCTTTTATGATGGCAGTAACAGCCTTATCACTACCAGAGATGATTCTTTTAAGAAAGGTTATTAAACCGAAACTTATAAAAGCCTTTGTGATTATCACGGGTATAGGAATCATTATTGTTGGTTACTTATTTAATGGCATAGCCCATTTATTAATATAAATTTTTTATTAAAGAAGGAGTGTTTCATATGAATATTAAAATTTTAGGATCAGGATGCATTAATTGTAAGAACTTAGAGGCTAATGCAAGAAAAGCTGTTGAAGAATTAGGATTAGACAATGTAACTATTGAAAAAGTAGAAGATATACCAACGATCATGAAATATGGTGTGATGAAAACACCAGCACTAGTTATTGATGAAAAAGTAAAGGTAATGGGAAAGGTAGCTAAGACTGAAGAAATAAAAAAAATAGTAAATTGCTAATATTATTTACCGGGCAATATGGGAATTAAGAAAGACCCTAAATATAAATTTATATTTAGGGTCTTTCATATACCTTAAGATTTATTTTTATCCAAATATAATAAGGCAGCTTCACTTAGTATGGCAGATGCTTGAGGCAGTATATCTTCATCTATATTGAAGTATGGGTTATGTAGAGAATTTGTAATACCCTTTTCCCCATTACGAGTACCAACTACAAAAAATGCCCCAGGAACCTTTTGTTGGAAATAAGAAAAATCTTCTCCACCCATAGTAGGAACACTATTTATGTAAATATTATCTTCTCCTAATATAATTCCTCCAGCTTCCTTAACAATATCCACCATATAAGTATCATTGATAACAGGAGGATAATAAGGAATATACTTAAACTCATAGGTTCCCCCATTGGCCTTAGTAATACCCTTAATAAGTTTTTCCATAGAAGCTGGAATAAACTCCCTCATTTCCTCAGTAAGACTTCTAACGGTTCCGATCATTTCCACATTATCAGGAATTACATTGTGAGCAGATCCACCGTTAAATTGAGTAATAGATAAAACGGCAGGTTCTACTGGATTTATTTGACGACTTATTATAGTTTGTAAACTCATATATATCTGGCAACCTATAGATATGGGGTCTATTGTGTTATTAGGATGTGCACCGTGACCACCCTTACCATAAATTTTTATTTTAAACATATCTGGAGCTGCCATCATGGAATTGTATGTTAGTCCTATTTTTCCAGATTCCAAGTCAGGCCATACATGGGCTCCTAGGGCTGCGTCTACCTTAGGATTATCTAATACCCCTTCTTTAATCATTCTGTCTGCACCACCAGGACCTTCTTCTGCTGGCTGAAATAAAAATAAAATATCACCACTTATTTTTTCCTTCATTTGAGAAAGTATCATGGCAGCACCTAGCAACCAGGTAGTATGAGCATCGTGGCCACAGGCATGCATAAAACCTTTCCTAGTAGATTTATATTCCACATGATTTAATTCTTTCATTCTAAGACAATCCATATCAGCTCTAAGCAATATGGTTTTACCAGGTTTTTCACCCCTTAATAATCCTGTAACTCCTGTAACACCAATATTTCTCTTAACCTCTAGTCCTAATTCTTCTAATTTGTCTCCTACTAATTTAGCAGTTTTTACCTCTTCAAGTCCTGGTTCTGGATAGGCGTGGATCTGCCTTCTAATTTTAATTAGTTCTGATCTTATGTTATTAGATAGTTTTAAGATTAAATCCTTGTTCATAAAAGAATACCCCCTCTATACCATAAGTGTATTATATTTCTAAGACGAGTATTCAATTTTTTTGGAATAAGATTAGAAAGAAAATAATAATTATTATTAATGAAAGGGTGAGAACTATATGAAAAAAATCCTAGTAGTAATAATTTTTATTACTTTATTATGTAACACAAGTTATGGACAAGTGGGAAATGAGGATGAGTACTCTGAAGTAAGGGCATTAGTCATAAGGGCTAATGATCCTAAAGAAGAAAAGGGAGAGAAAATTCAGAGGGTACAATTAAAAATACTCCATGGAAAATATGAAAATAAAATTGTGAAAGTAAATCATGTGATAGGAGAAGAGACCACTTTAATAGGAAAAGTCAAAAAGGGTGATAGGGTTATTTTATCCATAGATAAAAGGGGTAAGGTAGTTAACACGTACATATCTAATTATGGTAGAAGGGAATATGTATATTATATAAGTGCAATTTTCACATTTTTATTACTTATAATAGGAAAGAAAAAGGGAATAAAATCTGCTATAAGTCTGGCACTTAGTATATGGGCCATATTTAAAGTATTGTTACCAGCCATGTTAAGGGGTTATAATCCCATATGTATTACTGTCATCATATGTAGTTTTATAACTATAATAACCATGTTTATGGTGGGGGGAATGAACTATAAAAGTATATCAGCAATTATTGGAACTATAGTAGGAATAATAATAGGTGGAGTAATAGCAATAATAATGGGAAATAAAGGCCATGTGACAGGTATGAGTAGTGAGTCTGCATCTATGCTCATGTTCATACCTCAAGATGTGGAATTTAATTTTAAATATATTTTATTTTCGGGCATAATAATGGGTGCACTAGGGGCTATCATGGATGTGGGAATGTCTATTGCCTCATCTATAGAAGAAGTATATAAGGCAAATAAAGAAACTAGCCATGGAAAATTATTTTTAGCAGGGATGAATGTGGGAAAGGATATTATGGGGACCATGAGTAATACTTTAATATTAGCTTATGTGGGAAGTAATATACCCCTGTTATTATTATTAATGGCCCATGGAAATAGGATTATAAATATATTAGATTTGGAATTGATAGTAGTAGAGATAATTAGGGCCTTATCGGGAAGTATAGGATTGATTATGACTATTCCTATAACAGCCTTTGTAGCAAGTTTCTTAATATGCAAGGAAAAGTAATTTAATAAAAAAACCCTTAACCATGTGGTTAAGGGTTTTTGTTTACTTAAAATAAGCAAAATATCCTAGTACTAATGCACCTAATACAATTCTATAATATCCAAAGACTTTGAAGCTCTTTCTCTTTATGTAATTCATAAATACTGATATAACTATTAAAGCTACTATAAATGATACTCCAAAACCAATTCCTAGTATCTTTAGTTCATCTGGAGTTAAATTAAATCCTACTTTTAATAAGGAATAACCAGAAGCTGCTACCATGGTAGGTATTGCTAAGAAGAATGAAAATTCAGCGGCGACTACTCTGGATGCACCTAAAAACATGGCACCTATAATAGTTGAAGCAGATCTAGAAGTTCCTGGTATCATTGCTAAACATTGTATTATACCTATTATAAATGCAGTTTTATAATCAAGCATATCTATAGAATTTATTGAACCTCTTTTATTATCTCTGTCAACTAATATTAGGATTATACCTCCAACTATAAGGGCTATTGCAACAGTTGTTGGATTAAATAACAATTCCTCTATGTAATCTGCAGCTAGTGCACCTATAATTAAAGCTGGAATTACACCTATTATGGTCTTTTGCCATAGGTTAATGATTCTTCTCCTTGCTAATATATTTTTTCTTCCAAAGGGACATAATTTATCCCAAAAGTATACAATTACAGATAAGATAGCTCCAAGTTGAATTACCACATCAAACATCTTAGTAAATTCGTCAGAGAAACTTATGAATTGGTTCACTATGATTAAGTGACCTGTAGAAGATACAGGTAAGAACTCTGTAAGTCCTTCAACTATACCTAATATTACGGAAATAAGAACATCGCTCATAAAATACAAATCCTTTCTTTTTCTGGGATACATTATAATTAGTCTAGATATATTATAAATGATAATTTGTAATATGACAAAGTTTTTCAGATGAATATATGAAAAATTTAACATTTGTAATTTGGAAAAATAGGAGTAGAAAATAATTAAATAATAAATAGTATATTAGGGAAAATAATAAATATACCAATTAAGACACATATAGTAAGGAGGATTTTAATATGGATAAAAGAAGAGTAAAGGATATTATGGATGCTGATGAAAATTTAGAAGTGCTTTATAGGGGAATTAGTGTATGGGTAGAAGATTTAAGCTCATCACAAGGGGAAGCTACTGTAAAAGTCTTAGATACGGATGAGTTAATTCAAGTGCCCACATCAGAACTAAGGGAAACAGGAAGAGAATTAAAATAAATTATTAACCAAGGCCATTGACCTCCCATATTATGTATTGAAAATAAAGGGATAAAAGATTCTAAGTATTATTTCATTTACATTGGGAGGTGGAAATGTGAAAAAATTATTATTAATAGGAGTTTTGTTTACAACAATAATTATCTCCTTTGTTGGAATGAGCCTTGGACAAGGAAACACTAAGGATATAGATATGAAAATCACACCACAAGTAGATATATTTCTTGGAAAAAAACTTTATATACCAAAGGAATATAAGAATGGATATACTACTATAGTTCATCCCATTATATATGAGGATAGGGTGTATTTGTCTATAAAAGATATAAGTCATATGCTAGGGTTGGGACTAGATTATGATTATAAGGGGAAAAAAATATTGTATTCTAATGAAAGTTGTATTATAGAGACTATAGAAATAAAAGAAGATAAAGAACCTTATATGGATTTAGATATGAAAGTATATTTAAATAAAGAAGAGGTAAATTCATGTGATAAGGGGAAAGATTATGGTCCTATAGTCTATAAGGGAAAAATATATATTCCAATAAGATATATATGTGAAAAGGCTGAGAAAAATGTTTTTTGGAATGGTGAAAAAAATAGAATTGTGATAGATAAATAAGGGATGATCATATAATCATCCCTTATTTACTTTATTAAAATGGTAATAAACTATGTTAAAATATAGTAAAATTACATTATGAAAGAAAAAAACTAGTATTATAGATTTATCAACTGACACTAAGTTTTATGTGAGCCTACTTCAGGCAATTATCATATAGGGAAAGCTTTGGGTAGAAAAATCTATAAAATATGACTTTATAAAAAAGGAGAAATTAAATATGATAAAGAAAGATTTTGAATTTCCAAATTATACTACAGAAATGTTACAAATATTAAAAGAAGGAAGGGTCCTGTTAGTTGGAAAGGATAAGAATGGCAAATCTAATCCTATGACCATTGCCTGGGGAAGTATTATGTATGCTTGGAATAGACCATTATTTGTAGCCATGGTCAGAAGTAGTAGATATACATATAAACATATGGAAGAAAATAATGACTTTACAGTGAATTTTTTATCTAAAGATTACAAAGATGCCCTAGGCTTTTGTGGAAGTAAATCAGGTAGAGACTTTGATAAGTGGAAAGAGACAGGGCTAACACCTGGAGATGGAAGATTTGTTAATGGTACTGTTATAGATGAGGCGTTCATAAATATGGAATGTCGTACTGTGTATAAGGATGAGATGGACTTAAGTACACTCGAAGAATCTATTAGGAATTTAAAATATGATAAGGATAAAAATGATCAAAATGTGGAACATACCTTTTATTTTGGAGAAATAATGGGAATGTATGGTCATATGGAATAGATGAGAGCCGACTTTTATAAGTTGGATTTTATAAATGAATACAATGGAAAAATATGTTAAAATATAAATTTGGCTCCCATGAAAACTATAAAGAAAGGTCTTTAATTAAAGATGAACTAATATAAGACATAAAAGAGAATCATAAAGATCTAATCGTAGAAACTATAAAATTGAAAAAAGGATTAGAACGGGTCAGTATGATTTTTATATAATTAGGGGGAGACGAATATGAATATAAAACTTATAGAATATGATAAAGAGTACTTAGAATATATAAAGAAATGGGAAGAGCAAAAGGAAATATATGAATACCTTACTAATTTGAGACCAAAATATTTAAGGAAAAATTTTTCTGAAATAAGGGAAGCTACTAGATTTTATATGATTCAATATGAAGATGTAATAATAGGTGCTACCTGGCTTGAAGGTATAACTAAAGAGGATGCTAAACTTACCATATATATAGGTGAAAAGGAATATCGGAAAAGGGGTATAGGAACTATAGTGGTAGATACCCTAGTAAATATAGCCTTTGATGAGATAAATCTTAAGAAGGTTCATCTATATGTGAGGGCCAATAATTCTAATGCTATAAATTGTTATAAAAAATTAGGATTTAAAATTAAAAGGCAATTTGAAAGACAAAAATTTAAAAATGGATCAACTCAAGGTTCCTATGAAATGGTTAAGTATAAGAAATAAGGTATATGAAAAAAATAAACTAGTCAGATCCCTGAGGAATTTAAATAACCAGTGAAATGACTAATTTATTTTTTGAATATGCCTAAGCTAGTCTCTTATAGATTAGCTTATTCACTCATTAAAGTATGTATTGTAGGATCATTAAATACTTTATTTGCCACATGTAAAAATTCTTCCTTTGTTATCTCATCTAATATTTTTAATTCTTCTTCAAAGGATTCAATTGATTGATCCATTATTCTTTGGCTTAACAGAAAGTGAGATAATCCACCACAATCTTCAACTAAAGATAATAGGGATGTTTTTACTAATTTTTTCATATGGTTTATGGTCTTCTCATCAAATACTATGGTACCATTTTTTATGTCATTAATAGATTCTTCTATTACCTTTTGTGCATCTTCTATGTCCGAATCAGAAGCTGTAGTATAGATACACAAAGTCTTAATGGAATTAGTGGAATCTACCTCAGAATATACATCATAGGAAAAACCCTTATCCTCCCTAAGACATTTGAACAATATGGAATTTGCACTTTCTCCCAATTTATAATTTAAAGTCTCTAAAACTAGTTCTTCTCTACGGGTAAGTCCGTGGAATGTATATAGGAATATAAGTGTATTTTGAGATATATTATCCTTATAAGACATCTTTTGTATAGGTTTATTTTTTTCTGTAAAGAGGGGAGCCTTTATGGAATTGCCTTTTTTCCATAATCCAAAATATTTTTCTACCATAGCCTTTGCTTCTTCATGAGAATAAGGTGATACTATACTTACTACACAGTTATTTGGAACATAGTATTTATTATAAAACCTTATAATATCTTCTCTAGAAAATCCATTAACATTTCTCTTTGTTCCTAAAACATCATAGCGAAGGGGATGGTCTTTAAATGCTATGGAGTTAATCTTTCTAAAACTATATTCTTCCACATCATCTAAGGAAGATTTGATTTCTGATACTATTACCTTTTTTTCCTTTTCCAATTCGTCACTAGGGAAGGTAGAATGTATAATCATATCGGATAGTAATTCCATAGAATTTTCAAATTCATCTTGAAGGGCTGTTATTCCTAAAACAGTAGATGAATAATTAGTATAAGCATCATAAGAACCTGCCCTTTCCTCTAAATCATCATTAATATTATGATTAGTTCTTGTATAAGTCCCCTTAAATAGCATGTGTTCTATGAGATGACTAAGGCCCTTTTCTTCTAGAGTTTCATATAGGGCTCCTACTTTTAAGCCTATTTGTATAGATGCAAAATTAGTATTTTTCTTTACTGTTATTAAATTAAGTCCATTAGGTAAAACTTGTTCTTTATAATCAAAATATGATTTCATACATTAACTCCTGTCCGTATAGGATTATATAGTAATACTATTGTATTGTAGCATAAAAATATATATGAAGAAATAATTATTAAAAATATATTATATGAAGAAAATAATCATATTAGGGTATATAGATTTATCAACACTAGGCTTTCTTTATACAGTAACTTGCCTATAAGGGAAAATATATTGAAAATCTTTGGAACCCTGGAACGTCACAACATCCTATGTTACTCCAACATGACTCATGAACCTATCTACGAAGATTCATACTTTCGCTTGTGACAAGGACTTGGGTGGAAAAGATTTTCAATAGTTTCCTGAAATAGGCCCGCATAAAGCTAGTTTATAAATACGAAATCTATATATAATTATAAAACATTTATGATGGAGGAATAATTTTATGAATAAGGAATATAAAAAACCCAGTGCTGAAGAAATAAGAAAAAAATTAAATCCTATCCAATATGCAGTTACTCAAGATGATAATACGGAAAGGCCCTTTCAAAATGAGTTTTGGGACCATAAAAAAGAGGGCATGTATGTAGATATAGTATGAGGGGAACCCTTGTTTTCTTCAAATGACAAGTTTGATTCAGGCTGTGGATGGCCTAGTTTTACTAAGCCAATAGATAGGAAATATATAAAGGAAAAGTCAGATTTTAGTCATAATATGAATAGAATAGAAGTTAGAAGTAAAAATGGAGATTCCCACTTAGGACATGTGTTTAACGATGGACCCCTAGATAAAGGTGGAATGAGGTATTGTATAAATAGTGCATCCCTTAGATTTATTCCAAAGGATAAAATGAAAGAGGAAGGATATGAAGAGTATTTGATCTTATTTGAAAAAAGTTCCAAATAGAAGAGTGTTATAAGTTTATAAATTTTAGTTTGTAAAAGAAAGGATAATATATTAAAATACAATCTATATACAATAAAATTTGGAGGAAATATTATGTATAAACTTATAGCATTAGATATGGATGGAACCTTATTGAACTCTAATAAGGAAATTTCTAAAGAAAATCATGAAGCTATTAAGAAAGCTAGAGAAAAGGGAGTAAAGGTGGTCTTAGCTACAGGAAGACCTGTAGAGGGAATAAAAAAATATTTAGAAGAATTAGATATGGTAAGTGATGAAGAATATGTGGCTGCTTATAATGGTGCAGTAATACAAAATTGTAAGAGTGGAGATATAATAAGTAAGATTCCTTTAAACTTAGATGCTTATAAGGAATTA
This sequence comes from Anaeromicrobium sp., assembly GCF_025210435.1. GTDB lineage: Bacteria > Bacillota > Clostridia > Peptostreptococcales > Thermotaleaceae > Anaeromicrobium. The sequence continues at coordinate 9,087 of NZ_JAOART010000136.1, read as the reverse complement.
TATGAACTTAGTAAAGAACTAAATGTAAATATACATGCCCTTACTGATGAAGGGGTTACAACACCTAAATATAATGAATATACGGAAATAGAAGTTACTATAAATAAAATACCTATAAAGGTAGAGGAAGTAAGTGACATAGATGAAAATGAAACCATAATAAAGGTCATGTTTATAGATGATCCTAAAAAATTAGATGATATAACAGATAAAATTCCTGAACATATAAAGGAAAAATATACGGTAGTTAGGACATACTCCATATTCTTGGAATTCTTAGATAAAAGGGTTGATAAGGCCTTTGGCGTTAAGACTATTGCCCAAAATTTGAATATAAAGGAAGAAGAGATAATATGTGTAGGAGATGCGGGCAATGATTTAGGTATGGTGAAATATGCAGGTTTAGGCGTTGCCATGGGTAATGCTTTTGATGAAGTAAAAGAAATTGCAGATTATGTGACCTTATCTAATGATAATCATGGTGTCGCTCATGTTATAGAAAAATTCATATGCCTAAATAAGGGTGATTAGAAAGAATAGCTTAAGGTTAGATATCCTTAAGCTATTCTTTTATGTGTCTAAATACGGCATTTTTTTATTAAAGACGGATTTTTATAGGGGAGCGTTTGGGACAAAATATGAACTGAGTGCATAATTTATAGTAAAAGAACCTTTAAGGTGGGAGATAGTATGATAATAAGATATATATTAATTTTTTTCCCATTTATAATAATAGTATTATCCATGTATTTTATGTACTTTACAGACCTGTGGAAAAAAACTATTATGAGAATATATTATTTTTTCAATCTAATATGGATTATCATATTTTTAATGAATTTGTATAAGCCCATTTGCAGAGCTAATTTTCTAATAAAGTACCATACCTTGGATAGGGAAATATTTAATATGGGTGCAGTGGCCATAATTTTAATCATAGTTATTAAATTTATGGAGATAACATTCTTTTCCACAATAAATATCAAAAAATTCTCATTTAAGGGGATGGAAATGACTGTAGATGATATGAAGGAATTTAGGGATATAAGTAGGATGGGAAAGGATAATTATAAAATTTCAGCTAATGTGGTAAAGGCTCAAAATCGTATAATATGTGAAATGGAAAACTATATTGAGAGTCAAGAGTTTTATCCTCCCATATTGTATGAAAATCTAGTGGCTAAATATGAAAATATTAGAAAAGATGTGAAGATAAGATGTTTTGATGATAATGTGGAAGGCTTAAAAAAGATGGCTGAAAATAACAAATTGGAAATAGAAAAGCTAACCCATATAATGTGTACGCTTAAAGAATATGGAGTATGTATATGCAAAGAAAAATGTGGAAAAAGAATATATGCTCTTATAGATACTAAATTTACACCAGATGATATGATTGTAGTAATAGCTGGAAAAAATACTATAAATGGAGAACACCTAATAGTTAGGAACATAGTAAGTATATTAGATTTACATTTACGTATTGAAGTTGAAAGAATAGAATAAAAATTTAACTTTCAATATAAAAGAATCATATTATATATTAAGAAGGGGTGGTTATTAATGGCTTCTACTAAAAATAAAATTTTAAGAAAAATGAAAAAGATAATGGAAAATAAGTCTAAAAACAAAACTCCCCGTTCTCAGACCTATGAGGAGTACAATTTTGAAGTGAGTGGTAGTGAAGAATATGAAGCCAAACTAAAAGAATTGAAAAAGAAATTTTTAGACAAAGTTTAAATTGAAAAAGAGTGACAAGGGTCACTCTTTAAGTTTATTCCAATGTAAAAATTCCATCTTCATCCCTATTTATGGTAAGTATGTTACTTATAGTACTTTCATTATGAAGTCTGTCTAAGGCCGTAATTACATAAGTATAATCTTTATTTTCAGCTTCCTTATCCATGAAAAATTGAAAGTTAGAATTAGGATCTTTTCTCACAGTGCCTATTAAGTTCTTTGGATTTTGTATATCTAAATTAGTTAAAGAATCTCCTTGGACCCTATATAGGGCATAATAGGAAACGTCATCATAATCCTTAGATTCCCAATAGATGCATACGCCTAAATTTTCCCTAGAAATGTATAGGGAATTAGGAGCAGATGGTGGAATGTTATCTATCCATGGCATAGTAGGAATTAGGGCAGGATATTTGTATACATGTTTTTTATATGTGTCACTAATACCCTTTGGATTCTTTATAAGTTGCTTTGCACTAAAGAACATGCTTCCTTGTACCTGGGGAAATTGTAAGTTATATAATGATTGGTTTGCCATTTCCTCTGAGTTTTGCCACTTATTTACCTTGTAAGCAGCTTGTCCTATGTATAAGTGTACATTTTTGTTATTAACTTCATTAGACCACCAATTTACTAAGGTTTCATATGGAGCAGGAGTAAAGCCAAAATTCCAATATATTTGAGGTGCTATGTAATCTATTGTATGAGTATTTATCCAATACCTTGTATCGGCATATAAACTATCATAACTAGTGTGTCCACCATTAGTATTTGAACCAGTTGGATCTACAGATGCATTTCTCCAAATACCAAAGGGGCTAATTCCAAATTTAACCCAATTTTTTTCTGATTTTATACCATCATAAATTTCTCTTACAAAGGTATTAACATTATTACGTCTCCAGGTATCTTTGTTTAAATATACTCCTTCACCATAGGCCTTATAGGATTTCTCATCTGGAAAATCTTGCCCAGCTATTTTGTAAGGATAAAAGTAGTCATCAAATTGAACGGCGTCAATATCATAATTTTTAACTACTTCTAAAACACCATTTACTATGAATTGACGAGCCTCTGGATTACCAGGATCGTAGTATAATTTATTTCCATAAGAAATTACCCAATCAGGATTTTTCCTTGCTGGATGATCTAGTGAAAGTGAATCTAAATTATTCTTTGTACTTATTCTATAGGGATTAAACCAAGCGTGAAACTCCATATTATTTTTATGAGCTTCTTCAACCATAAATTTAAGTGGATCATAGCCTGGGTCCACTCCTTGAGTTCCTGTTAAAAATTCAGACCAGGGAACATACTCTGATGGATAAAAGGAATCAGAAGTGGGTCTGATTTGTACTATTATGGCATTAATACCCATATTCTTTAAGTTTTTGATCATTTGAACAAATTCTTTTTTTTGCACATCAACACTAAGACGTTTTTGAGACGGCCAGTCTATATTATAGACAGTAGCTATCCAAGCAGAACGAAGTTCACGTTTTGGATATACATCTGGTATATTTTCCAGTCCATAGGATATGGTGGAACTCACCCCTAAAGAAAAGGATAATATAGCAGATAAAAGTAATTTTTTCATAATATTTTTTTTCATCAGAATCTCCTCTTTTTCGACAGTTATACTACTATTATAAATTAGGCATAATAATAAGTATATAGTTCATTTATATCTTTTAAAAAGTGGAAGCTACAAAAAACGGCTTTGTATTGATTGTCTAGAGGAAAAACTACATGATTGATGGATGGGAAGAGAAAGGAAGTGACGGTGTGGATAATAAAAATTTCAATACTCCTATGGAAATTGCTGAACATACAGTGGGAGTAGGTGTAAAGAAGGTTAACAAATCATGGATTAAGCAACTGATGGTAGGCCTAGTGGCAGGGGCATTCATAGCCTTTGCGGCAGAGGGGTCTAACATGGCAGCCTTTAACTTATTTGGAAATCCTAATGCCTATGGTTTAGGTAAGGCTTTAGCTGGAGCCGTATTTGCCACAGGTCTTATGATGGTAGTAATAGCAGGGGGAGACTTATTTACAGGGAATAATTTAATAATATTAAGTGTTCTTGAGAAAAAAACTACTGTAAGTCAAATGTTGAGAAACTGGTTTTTTGTTTACATAGGAAACTTTATAGGATCTGTATTAATAGCATATATGATTGTAGAGTCAGGTCAATTACATAGTGGAGCTAATGGGTTAGCTGCTGTTACTATAAAGATTGCATCATATAAGGTGTCCTTATCATTTATACAGGCATTTTACTTAGGTATTATGTGTAACTGGATAGTTTGTCTAGCCGTTTGGATGGCTTATGGAGCTAAAGATATAGCAGGTAAGATACTGGCTGTATTCTTTCCCATATGGTTATTTGTAACTTCTGGATTTGAACATAGTGTGGCAAATATGTATTATGTACCTGTTGGCATTTTGGCAAAGGCCAAGGTCGAATATGCTCAGGCTTCCCATTTATCAGCTGAAAAACTAGGAAACTTAAATTGGGGCACTTTTATAACTAATAACCTGATTCCTGTAACATTGGGAAATATAGTTGGGGGAGTACTATTTGTAGGTGGAATCTATTGGTTCTTATATTTAAAAAAGGATAAATAAATATGCCTAAATATAAAAGTGACTAAGAAAACCTTAGTCACTTTTATATTTATCTATTTCCGCACAATATTTAAAAAATTAACTTATTTAAATTAAGGGAGAGATTTATCTGTATTATGATTTAAAATTAGAATAGTATTTTACCTGAACTAATATATTTATCTATGGGGGTATAAGAATTAAAATTAGTTCTGGTAACCAAGTGAGGGCTATTCTACTAGCTATTATATTTCCTACATGTTTATCCGAACTATTAGGAATTTTAAAGATTTTGAATATTAATAATTACAATATCACTATATTTATCCTTTGTATATATGACATATATAGCCATTGCCTTCCATCAATTGGCCATATATGTCATTTTTATTAAAAAGGAAGTTCTTTATGGTAGGTGCAGTAATGGCCTAATATCCTTATGATTATAATTTTTATCTCCACATAAACACGGTCTGGAGTCATGAGATTATTATGAAAGAATCCTAATTAAGGACCACTGACATATATCTCACTATATTTTATGAAAAGGTGTACAAGAGTGTGCCTAAATAAAGGACAAATTATTAAAAAAGATAGGCATAGAATAAATTATATTCAAATATTAACGGCAAAAAAAGTATTTTATAAAAGCTAAAAAGCCTTTTTAAATGGGATTATGACTGGTTTGAGAAAAGGTTTTCCTATAATCCATAAAAAACCAGCTACAGGAAAATTAAGGATAAAATATTGAAGTTATAAAGTATTCAATCATATAATTCTATATAAAGACAGTAAAAAATAGCAAAGGAGAGGTTTGTAAATGAACATGTTAAGCAAAAGTAGAATAATCATGATGATTGTAGTACTAGTTCTATTAAGTGGAACTGCAACATTTGCAGCACCAAAGGAAAAAATCGTAATAGCTCACAGGGGAGCTAGTGGATATTTACCAGAGCATACTTTACCAGCTAAGGCTATGGCTTATGCTATGGGAGTAGATTACATAGAACAAGATGTAGTTATGACTAAGGATGATAAGTTAGTAGTATTACATGATCACTATCTTGATAGGGTAACAAATGTGGCAAAAGTATATCCTAATAGAAAAAGAGCAGATGGAAGATATTATGCTATAGATTTTACATTAGAGGAAATAAAAAATCTAAAGGCTACAGAAGGATTTAATATTAAAGATGGAAAAGAAGTTCAAAACTATGATGGACGTTTCCCTATATGGAAATCTTCCTTTAAAGTACATACTCTTGAAGATGAAATTGAGATGATTCAAGGACTTAATAAAAGTACTGGAAAAAATGTAGGGATTTATGTGGAGATAAAGGCTCCTTGGTTCCATAGACATGAAGGCAAAGACATAAGTAAAGCTACTTTAAGTATATTGAAGGAATATGGATATGTTGGCAAAGAAGACAAAGCTTATGTTCAATGTTTTGATCCTAATGAAACAAAGAGAATTAGACATGAACTTTATCCAGAATTGAATATGAATTTAAAATTAGTTCAATTAATGGCTGAAACTAGCTGGAATGAAACTATGGAATATAAAAATGGAAAAGCTACTCCTTATAACTACGACTGGATGTTTAAAAAGGATGGAATGAAAAAAATCTCAGAATATGCAGATGGAGTAGGACCTTGGAAACCTATGATAGTTAAGAATGAATCTACAAAAGATAAGTTAATAGTAACTGATTTAGTAAAAGACGCTCATAAATTAGGAATGGAAGTACATCCATATACTTTTAGATTAGATAAAGGAAGAATCCCATCTTATGCAACAAGTTATGAAGATATGTTAGATATATTCTATAACAAAGTGGGAGTAGATGGTGTATTTACTGATTTCCCTGATAGAGCAGTGGAATTTTTAAAAGAATCAAAGAATAAATAGGATTATAAATAAGAAATCCCTTTAAAGAAGTTGAAACTTCTTTAAAGGGATTTTTTCATATGGGATAAAAAAATAGAGTGGATAAACCACTCTACATATTAATAAGTATAGGTACTAATATAGGAACACAAGATGATATTATTACACCTGTTATAAAGGCGATTATGGAAGTTTTTGAGTTAGTAGAATTAGATATTATAGGTAAAGATGTATCCATAGCCGTTGCCCCTGCTGGTCCTATAGCTTCCAAATCTCCCATATATTTAGCTACTATAGGAATTAGAATAAGGGCCATTATTTCCCTTACCACATTAGAGATAAATGCTAATGCACTTAATTCTGATGAATAATCCACTAACAATATGGATGATAGGGTATACCATCCAAATCCAGCACCTATGGCACTAGATTCATTTACAGGAAGTCCTAAGAAAAAACCTCCAATACAACTTCCAACTAAAGTACCTAACATAACCATAATAGGTACTAATAATATTTTAAATCCCATATTTTTAATTTTATTAAATGCACTTTTATTTCTGCCTATATCTATTCCCACAAATAACAATAATAGACATAATCCCATGTCTACTATGGTAGATGTATAAGGTAGTATGGATTGGTCAAAAAAGAAATAGCCACTACCAATTCCTATTACTACGGAAAGAATTATTTTAAAAGTCATTCATTAGGCCCCCCTTTTCATGTTCGTACCCTCATGTTTAGGGTCTTTTTCTATAAATTTCTTAACGGACTTTACTGCAAGTACACTAAACAAAATAGAAAAGGCAGAAAGAACCACGGCTTGGTAGCCTAATTTGAAAAAGGAACCTAATACGTTTTTATCAATACCTATTCGTATTCCCATAATAAAAAGTAAGAATAAAAGACAAATGTTTTGAAATAATTCCAATTTACTTAAAACTTTTTCTTTAGTTAACCCCTTAGAACCAAAGAATGCCCCAATGATTAAAATAGCCAAATACAACAATAATCTATTCATGAATTTACCTCCTATGATAGCATTTGACCTTATCTCCAAATTTAAATTATCATATATTTACAGAATTTACAAGGGAAAGAAAGGGGAATGTTTTTTCAAAATTATAATCTATTTAATAATAAAACTGTTATGGAAGTATTAGGAGTAATGAGAGATTTAAGTAAGTTAGGTATAATGTCCATAAGAGTAATCCATGAAATTGAAAATGTGAACAGATATAAAGAAATAGATAGATTGCAAAATGTGACAAAATAAGACTTTGGGGTATTATATAATAGTTTACAGTTATAGATTTCGTACTTATAAAGCAACTTTATGTGCGCCTATTTCAGGAAAATATATTGAAAATCTTTTCCACCCAAGTCCTTGTAACAAGCGAAAGTGTGAATCTTCGTAGATAGGTTCACGAGTCATGTTTGCGTAGCATAGGATGTTGTGACGTTCCTCAATTCCAAAAATTTTCAATATATTTTCCCTTATAGGCAAGTTACTGTATAAAAAAATCTTAGTGTTACGAAATCTATAATCATAGGGTTGGAGAAATATTATTTTAATATGAGAAGGGGGTGGATATATGCAGATAAAAACATGGGAATCGCAAAATAGTTTTTTAGCTACTATTATGATGGGAATATTCATGTTAATAGAATTAATGTTAATAGATATATTTGGTGATGGAAAACTTCCAACTGTATGGATTTTTATATTTACAATTAATTTCACTTTATCAAAGAAGCATATGAAAAATGATATGGTCATTTTTTCAGAAATTATGATATGTAATTATATACTCTTCAAATGTGGGTTATATATACCTAATTATGCAGTGTTTTTTACAGTATTTACTATAGTTATAATTAGAAGGATTAATGGAGAAAATATAAAGTCAAAATTTCAAAAGAAAATTATTGTAATTATAATGTTGATTGGATTTTTTATTATAGATAATAATATGTATTCAAACAACTTTATAAAAGATAAGAAATTATATAGGGAGATAAAAAATCACAATGTGGAAGAAATATATAACTTATCCATATCAGACAGATGGATTGTGAGATGCTTAGATGGTATAGAGCATTTGAAAAATTTACATAAATTGTATATTGTAAATGGAAGTGTTATAAAGAGTTTTAAACCTATTAATGAATTAAAGAAGTTAGAATATTTATCTATAGAACATGTGAATTTGAATAAGTTAGAAGAAATAGAAAATATAAATAGTTTAAAAGAATTAGAAATTGTGTCGAGCAAGGGTGACAAATTAAATTGTCTAAAAAGTTTTCCAAACTTAAAAAAGTTGAGTATTTGGAGAGGGAAATTTGTTGATTTAGATGTGGATAATAAGCTTGAAAACTTAGTTCAATTAAACCTTTCAATGGCTAAATTAGAGAGCTTTAATGGAGTTGAGAAATTTGAAAACTTAAATGAGATTAATTTGAACAGAATCATATTAGAAGATTCTAGTCCCATATTTAAATTAAGAAAACTAAAAAAAATCACCTTAGATAAATGTAAGGTATCTGATATGAATTATTTGAAAAATGAAGCTAAAAAGAGAAATATAACATTAGTTATAGATAACATTTCCAGCTTTCAGTGATAGTTAATCTTGACTCTTGAATATAGAAGGGTTGATTTACGGTTTACAGGATCCTTATATCTCATATTTCGTACAACATATATATCCAAACTAGTATGCAGTCATACAATTGAATAATATTCTTATAATGGATTATTATTCCAGTGATTGGCTGCATACTTATCCTGTTAAATTTATACCATATTTTTCAACTACTATCTTTTATCAAAGTTCTCTGGCAAATAG
>NZ_JAOART010000009.1 GCF_025210435.1 Anaeromicrobium sp. | reverse complement strand
GGCAAGAAAAAATAACCCCTTTAGGGGTAGCCTGAGAAGGAAAGCGGTTGGCAGACCTTTCAATGTGTCTTAAGACACGGCGAGCAACATGCCCTTCTAGGGCTAAAGCAAACCACCCGTTCGACGGGTGGTCATGATTTAGAAAGAAATTATTTTTCATTTGATTTTATTACGTTCGAATAATTATTGTCTAATTAAGTACAACCTATCCAATTTTCGTAGGCAAATTACTGTATGGAATAAGCCTTGAGTTCGTAAATCCATAAAAGTGATAAAACCATATGGAGTTTTATTTCTTTGTAAGAAATTTGTAAGAATTATAGTTGTTAAATTTTAGAAAATGTGTGCTAATATAGCTATAGGATATATCTGAAAAAGGTTTGGGAGTGAAAGTGTACATATGTATAATATACTTGTTGTAGATGACGAGAAAGAAATAACAGATGCCATAGGCGTTTATTTAAAAAATCAGAATTATAATGTTTTTAAGGCTTATGATGGAAAAGAAGCTTTAGAAATATTTGAAAAAGAAGAGATTCATTTAATTCTTATAGATATTATGATGCCAAAGCTAGATGGTACCAGTGCAACAATTAAAATAAGAGAGAAAAGTACAGTTCCCATTATTATTCTTTCTGCAAAGTCAGAGGATATGGATAAAATATGGGGTCTTAATATAGGTGCAGATGACTATATTATAAAACCATTTAACCCTATGGAATTAGTGGCAAGGGTCAATTCAAACCTAAGAAGGTACACAAGCTATTCAAATGCTAAAGAGTTAAAAGAAAATGTGATAAAAATAGGTGGAATTGAGTTAAATGATGAGAGTAAAGAAATATTAGTAGACGGAAAATCTGTTAAGATTACTCCCTTAGAATATAAGATTCTTTATTTACTTATGAGTAATCCAAATAGGGTCTTTTCTATAGAGGAAATATACGAAAAAGTCTGGAAAGAAGCAGCTTATAACCCAGATACGGTTACAGTTCATATAAGAAGGATTAGGAAAAAAATTGAAATTAATCCGAAAGAACCAAAATATTTAAAGGTGGTGTGGGGGATTGGATACAAATTTGACCAATAGCATAGAGAAAGAAGAAGATAAGATAAATACAGAAAGGGAAGAAAAGGAAAGTAAACCCATATATTATAGATTTATGGTATTGATAATATTAATATTTACGATTATGTCTGCAGGTACTTATGGTTTCATCAGTGACCAATTATTTTATAGATCAGATGATATAGAAACTTATTTAGAAAGCCAGGATTTTGTATATAGGTTGACTCGTTTAACAACCTATTTAAAATTATCAAAATTTGAGTCTAATGATAGATTTGAACCTGCCTATGAATTTATGGAAAATATTAAATATTATATAACTGATGGGGAAGGAACTATAAAAAGTAATATACCAGAAGTTACAGATGATAAATTTAAAAAAGAAATAGATAAAAGTCGATTTTATTTAAATTTGAGTATGGATGAAAAGGGAGATCCTAAAATAGAAAGTTCCTTAGGAAATAAACTTCATAAAGAAACTATTATGGATAGATTAAAGTTAAGGAATAAAGATAAAATTAGATATGCTAATTTTAATATTACATATTTGGTTCCAACGGAGATAAATAACCCTAATGATGTTTTCATGTATTATATGAAATCTCATTATATATATAAGCGTATAATATTACTTTCAGTAATAGGAATTGTAAGTATTATTATATTATCTATCATGGCTTTGGGTACATCCTATTATTTACAAAGGGAAAAAACTATTTGTAGATTATTTAATAAGATGTTTTTAGAATTTAAATTTTTATTGTGGATTGGATTTGGTACTATTGTTTGCTGCACAGGAGCATTAATGGGAACTACCTATAGGCCAAATAGAATGTATAGTCTTATAGACATAATATATGATGGGGGTGAATATTTTCATTTTGCATTAGTACCCTTGTTGTTCCTATTATACTTACTTATTTATCTAAGTATTGTCCATATGAAACATATTTATCATACAGGTTTCAAGGAAGGTTTTATCAAAAATAGTATTTTAGGAAGATTATGTTGTTATATAATAAAGAAATTTCTTTGTATAATAAGAAATTTGAAAAAATTATTTCAAGAAATATTTAAAGTAAAAAAAACTAATGATAGTCAAAGCGATCTTATTGTAACATTAGTAGGTAATTTTATTATATTATTCATAATAGCATCAACTGAAGGTTTGGGAATTGTTATAGCTTTTCTTTACACTATAGTACTGTATGTATATTTGTTAAAGTTTAGTGGTAGAATAAGGGCTTTAAACAATGCTACTAATAAGCTAGTAGAGGGAGATTTTGATATTAATATTGATGAAAAAATGGGCATATTAAGTGACATTGCAATAAATTTAAATAATATTAAAGATGGGTTTAAGGTGGCAATAGACAAGGAAACCAAAAGTCAGCAGATGAAAACAGAGCTTATTTCAAATGTTTCCCATGACCTTAAAACTCCCCTTACATCCATTATTACATATGTGGATTTACTAAAAAGTGAAGACCTTGTGGATGAAACTCAAAGGGAGTATATAGATATACTTGATAGAAAATCCAAAAGATTAAAGGTTCTTATTGAGGATTTGTTTGAGGCAAGCAAGGCAAGTAGTGGAAATATAGATATGGACTTAGAAGATGTGGATGTAATAGCCCTATGTAGACAAACCATAGGAGAACTTGAGGAAAAAATAAATGAAAGTACACTTACAATCAAAATGAATGCACCAAAAAATAAGGTGATCTGCCAATTAGATGGTAGAAGAACCTACAGGATTTTTGAAAATATTATGAGTAATATTCTAAAATATGCCATGGAGAATTCAAGAGTATATATAGATGTTTTAGAAGATGAAAAGGAAATAAGTTTTGTATTCAAAAATATGTCTTCCTATGAAATGAATTTTAATGAAAGTGAAATAACAGAGCGTTTTACAAGGGGAGATAAATCAAGAAATACGGAGGGTTCAGGATTAGGCCTTGCAATAGCTAAAAATCTTATAGAACTTCAAAGGGGAAATTTAAAAATCGTTGTGGATGGAGATTTGTTTAAATCTATTGTTACATTTCCAAAGGCAGAAAAATAGACTTTTTTATAGTAAACATGCATAAATATGGCGTTGACTGGTAAAGGGATTTATATACAGTCAACGCCATATTTTTTTAAAAATACATGTAATGAAATAGAAAATTTTACGTATTAACATATGAGATTACTTAGCTAAGTAAAAAATTTAGGGAAGGAGAATTGTAGGGGATGGATCAAATTATTGCACTCGATTCTTTAGATGAAAAGAAAATTGAAGAAAATTTAAATAAAGAAAAAGAATTTACTTATATATTTGAAACCTATTACAAAAGGATTTACAACTATATATATTATAGAGTCAACGGCCATTATATAACAGAAGACTTAACAAGCCAGGTTTTTGAAAAGCTAATCCTTAAAATAGGTACATATTCTGAAAGTAAATCACCCTTTGAAGTATGGTTATTTGCCATAGCTAGGAATGTGGTAAATGATCATTTTAGAAGAATAAAAAAGGGTAAGTTATTTTCCCTAGATATGATTAAGGAATTAATATCAAGGGAAAAAACTCCAGAAGATATGGTATTAACAGGAGAAGCAAATGATAAACTCTTAAAGGCTTTAAATATGTTAAGTATCAGGGATAGAAATATTGTGGCACTAAAGTTTGGTGCCAATCTAAAAAATAAGGAAATTGCAGAACTATTAGATATTACGGAAAGTAACGTGGGCATAATACTTTATCGCACAATGAAAAAGCTAAAAAAGGAAATAGAAAGGGAGGGGTAATATGAGTAAAAAAAGTATTGAAGAGGAATTTTCTATGAATATGGATAAGTATTTGAATGGAATAGATAAGAAGAACATATTAAAGTTTGAAGAATATAATGAACTTTTAAATCTGGGAAAAACTTTAGGAGATAAGGATTTTAGTAAAATGAGTAATAAAGAAGCTGTATTTCATAAAGTATTGAAAAATAAGAAAAGGTATAGGGGGCATAATAATATGAAAAAATCAAATAAAATAAGATCCATGAGGATTATAGCAGCATCATTAGCAGCATGTATCATAACCATGTCATCATCCTTTGGGCAGGATTTAGTAGAGAGAATAATAAAGACCATATCCCTTGACCATATAACTGTCATACAAACTGAATCACCTAAAATAGAAACATGGCCTATTCCAGAGGAATTAAAGGGAAACGTTTTTGATGAAAATGGAAAAAAGGTAGAAGAATTTTCACGTAAATATAATGGGAAATATTATACAGTAGATGGTGAAGAAATTGCTGATTTTTCAAATGGAAAGATTATTACTGTATCTGAAGAAGAAAAAATAGAAGAAGAAAACACATTAATAGTTAAAGATTCTAAAGGATTAAATAAATATACTTGCTTTAATGTTATCCTTCCTAGTTATTTACCAGAGGGTTATAAATTTAATAGGGCAGAATTTTATAAGGATGAAAAGGGAGTTGTAAGTAATACAAAATATATTAATCTATATTTTATCCATGAAAAAACAGGGAAAGAAATTTTTATGCAACAAAGATCTGCTGATGAAGAAACGGCATATGGAATGTCAGTAGATGGTGAAATTGAAAAAGTAAAAATTAATGATGTAGAGGCTATATTGATTAATGATAGAAGTATTGACTGGGAAGCTAACAATGTGATTTACGGCATATCAGGCGGCGGAGAAATTACAAAGGATGAACTCATAAAGATTGCAGAGTCTATTCAATAATTATTTAGTAAACATATGTTATATCTGTGAAGTAGGAATATTAGAAAGAACGTAAATATTTTTTAATAACGAAAAATATGATCATCAATTACATATATATAGATTTATTGGTTTTAAAATTGCTTTATACAGTAACTTGCCTATAAGGGAAACTATTGAAAATCTTTGGAACCCTGGAACGTCACAACATCCTATGCTACTTGAACATGACGCGTGAACCTATCTACGAAGATTCACACTTTCGCTTGTGACAAGGACTTGGGTGGAAAAGATTTTCAATAGTTTCCCTTATAGGCCCGCATAAAACAAGTTTATACACCAGAAATCTATAATTTCCTTGAAAATTGTTTTATTATTATATTGAAATATTAAAGAGTCGCCTTTATTTGGTATGTTTAGTCACTACCATTAAATCAAAGGAGGCTCTTTTTTTATACTGGATACAAGTAAAAGTTTTTTGTAAAATATATAATAGAATCTTCTAAGCCTTCTGTGTTAGAATAGTTGCAAGATAGAAGTATTTCGTATACATTATAAAATAACTATCTAAACAGAAGGATTACAATGATTATCAAAAAATTTTGCAGATGGTCAAGGCTGGCCTAATTTTTGTGTTTTAAAATAAAAAATATTATGAAATATGATTTTTATATGTAGAAATATATCGTTTTTTGTAGAAAAATGTTATAATTATTGTAAAATAATGTATAAGGACCTGAGGAAGCAGGCCCTTAGTTTTTTATATGGGAAAATATTCAAAATTAGAAATGTAGACACTACACCCTATTCATAAAAATACTAACATTAAACTATATATGCAATATGAAATCAATTTTTTTAGTAATGGTGAAGAGTTTAAATTATAGATCAACCATGTACTCTATATTTTTATAAAGAAAATTATGTGTTTGATTTAGGAAAGGAAGTGAACAAACTACTGTGAGAATACAAGAAGAATTGGCGGTGGCAAAAGAAAAGATTAAAGAATTAGAAGAAAAAATAGAAGGATTTATCCAACGTGAAAAGCAATATAATTCTATTCTAAATAATGTTAAAGAAATAAATGAAAAACTATCCCATTTGGCAACCCACGACTCATTGACACACATATTAAATAGATATTCTTTAAAAAACTATCTTGAGAAGGCTATCAATATGGCCAAGAATGAGAAAATATGTAGTGCCCTATTGCTTATTGATTTAGATAATTTTAAGGTAATTAATGATACATATGGTCATTCTGTGGGAGATGAAGTTCTCATTAAAATAAGTAATGAAGTAAGTGAACTTTTATTAAAGGAACATATAATAGGAAGATTCGGTGGAGATGAATTTGCCGTATTATTAACTAAATCTACCCTGGATGAGGGGGTACAAATAGCGGAAAGAATCAGGACGTGGTTAGAAAAAAATGAATTAGACCTTCCCTCTGGAATTAATATAAATATTACTACTAGTATTGGGGTTGTGAAAATAGATGGATCTTTAACATGCCAAAAGATATTATCCTATGCAGATACGGCCCTATACTCAGCTAAAAATAATGGGAAAAATAGACTTGAAATTATTGAAACTATTGAGGACAAAATCAAGTTATCTAAGGTCAATGACACTGTAAATTTAATAAAAAGGGCAATTAAGGAAAATTTATTTGTACTACATTATCAACCAATTACTAAAACTAATAATGAAATGGCCCATTATGAGGCATTGATTAGGATGGTTAGTGAGGATGGACATATAATTTATCCTAATGAATTTATTCCCATAGCAGAAAAGTATGGATTAATGTCTCAAATAGATAGATGGGTTGTGACAAAAGCCTTAGAAACTTTGGGAAAACATGAAAATATACATATATTTATAAACTTATCAGCCCTTTCTTTAGGGGATAAGGCACTATTGGCTTTTATAGAAGATAGTATTAAAAATAAAAATATAGATTCTAGTAGATTAGGTTTTGAAATTACTGAAACTACAGCTATAAGAGACTTATTGCAAAGTGAAGAATGGATAAGACGAATAAAATTACTTGGATGCAAATTTGCACTGGATGATTTTGGAGTAGGATTTTCTTCTTTTTCACAATTGAGTAATTTACCTGTAGATTATTTGAAAATAGATGGATCATTTGTTAAAAATATAGACAAGGATCCAAGGCAAAGGGCTTTGATAGAAGCTATGAATGGAGTAGCCCATGCTTTAGGTAAGAAAACTATTGCTGAATTTGTGGAAAATGAAGCCATATTAAATATACTACAAGACCTGAATGTGGACTGTTTTCAAGGGTATCATATAGGAAAACCTCAATTACTACATAGGAATGAATAAAGGATATTATAAAAAAAGCTTAATCGCTATAAATTTATTTATGAAAGCCAATTGAAAAAAGAAAAAAATAGTTATTACAATTAAGGCCATTTGATGATAAAATAGTCAAAGAATATTTAAGAATAGTGAGGTTGATTATGAAAAAAGGGTTTGATCCAAAAAGATACTTAGAAGAACAATCGAAGTTTATACTTGAAAGAGTAAATAATTATGACAAGCTTTATTTAGAGTTTGGAGGAAAACTTTTATGTGATTTACATGCAAAAAGGGTACTTCCAGGATTTGAAGAAAATGCCAAAATAAAGCTACTACATAAGTTAAAGGAAAAAGTTGAAGTTATTATTTGTGTTTATGCTGGGGATATTGAAAGAAACAAAATCCGTGGAGACTTTGGTATAACTTATGATATGGATGTTTTAAGATTGATTGATGAGTTTAGGTCTTATGACTTAGATGTTAATAGTGTTGTGATTACTAGATATGACAATCAACCTGCAGTTACAGTATTTATGAATAAGCTTCAAAGAAGAGGAATTAAGGTATATACACACCGCTTCACAAAGGGATACCCTACAGATGTGGATACTATTGTTAGTGATGAGGGTTATGGAAAGAATCCTTATATTGAAACTACAAAGCCTATCGTGGTTGTAACGGCTCCTGGTCCTGGTAGTGGAAAGCTTGCCACTTGTTTAAGCCAGTTATATCATGAGCATAAGCATGGTCGTGAAGCGGGATACTCTAAGTTTGAAACATTCCCCGTTTGGAATGTGCCACTTAAACATCCTTTAAATATTGCTTATGAATCGGCAACAGTGGACTTAAGGGACGTTAACATGATTGATTCATTCCATCTAGATGAGTATAATGAAGTTACTGTAAACTATAACCGTGATGTGGAGGCATTCCCTGTACTTAAGAGAATTATTCAAAAGATTACAGGTGAAGAATCTATTTATAAGTCTCCAACGGATATGGGTGTTAATCGTGTGGGATTTGGTATTATTGATGACGAGGCAGTTAAGGAAGCGTCTAGACAAGAAATAATTAGAAGATATTTTAAAACTGGATGTGAATATAAAAAGGGATATGTTGATTTAGAGACGGCCCAAAGGGCAAAATTAATTATGGAAGAACTTAACCTTAAGGGGGAAGATCGTAAGGTAGTTACTCCAGCTAGGGAAAAGGAAGCTGAGTTAAAGGAAGCATCTGGAAAGAACGAAAAGTGTCCAGCAGTGGCCCTTGAACTTCAGGATGGAACCATATTAACTGGTAAGAGTTCAAGTACCATGGATGCATCGGCAGCAGTTATATTAAATGCAATTAAGCATCTTGCAAGTATTTCAGATGAAATTCATTTGATTTCACCATCCATCCTTGAACCTATCATTAATTTAAAATCAAAGACTTTTAATAGTAAGAGGGCAGCTTTAAATTGTGAAGAGATTTTAATTGCACTTAGCATTAGTATGACAACTAATCCTACAGCTCAAGTTGCTATGGAAAAATTAACTATGCTTAAGGGATGTCAAGCCCATTCTACAACTATTTTAAGTACAATTGATGAACAGACATTTAGAAAACTAGGTATTGATGTTACTTCTGATCCTGAGTATTCTTCTAATAGTTTATACTATAATAATTAGACATATGAAATAAATAAGCCTGTACCAAAGTATATGAGTTTTATTGCTCGTTAAGAAGGTACAGGTTTTTTTATATACAAAAAGAGACTTGATTCGATTTATTTTGACAAGTTCTTTCATGTGTAAGGCATATGTTGTATAATATCCATATACAATTGTCTATGAATAATGGAATGAATTTTTAGGCTAAAATACATGGAAACTTGCTGGAAGGGGTAAATCAATACATGGCAAATAAATTGATTAAATATATAATTCTAATACTAATAGTTGTGTCCAGTTTTACTGGTTGTTTACCAGGGGAATCAAAAGATAGAAGGGCCATAAAAATAGCCTGTGGGAATAATTGGAAACCATTTAGCTATGTGAATAATGAAGGTAACCCTGAAGGCATATTGATTGATTTTTGGAGAGCGTGGGGAAAAACTAATGGTGTAAATATAGAATTTAAAATGACATCCTGGTCTAACACATTAGATATGGTTAAAAAGGGAGAAGCGGATGTACATCTGGGTCTATTTTATAATGAGGATAGATCAGAGTACATGGATTTTAGTATTCCATTTATGGATATGATGACAGGAATATTTGTTAAAAATGATGTAAATGCATGGCATATTAATGACATTAAAGATATAGGAATTGCCGTTAGTCAAAGTAATAATGCTAGATTTTATTTACAAAAAAATTATCCCAATGTGAAGTTATCCGTATATACTAGCAATAAGGACATAATGGATAGAATTAAAGGGGGAGATATTAAGGCCCTATCTGTAGATTATTATAAGGATTTGAAAAATACAGCCCTTTATTATCCTGAATTAAATGAGTTTAACCTTCTCCAGACCATATATATAAAACCCCTAAGGGTAGGAGTGAAGAAGGGAAATAAGGAATTATTAACCCTTATAGATAACGGAATAAGGAAAATGTCTGTTAATCAATTGAAAGAAGTCCAATCTAAGTGGCAATATATAACAATAAATCTTACAAGGAAAAGTGTTATAAACTATTTTTTAGGAGGAAGTATAATAATCATTATTATTTTGTTAATAAATATTCTCTTTTTAAAGCATAGAATAAAGGTAAATGTTAAGAGGCTTGAAGAAAGTGAACAAAGCTATAAAAGTCTTGTGGAACTTTCTCCAGATGGAATTTTTCTTCAATGCCAAGATAAAATTGTATTTGTAAATAAAGCTGTGACAAAAATATTAGGGGAGGAAAATAGTGAAAATCTAATAAACAAAAGATTTATAGAATTTGTCCATCCAGATTATAAGGACATTGTACAAAAGAGATTTGACGATGTGAAAAAATCAAAGACTAACTTTAATATTTTAGAACAAAAAATAATAAAAGCCAATGGGGAAGTAATACATGTGGGTATGTCAACTAATGGAATTACCCATAGGGGTAAACCTGCCACATTAACTATTATTAGAGATATTTCAGAGAGAAAAAAGGAAGAAGAGAAAAGGAGAAAAATAGCAGAAGAAGAACAGCGACTACTTAAAGAAACCTTAGAGTATGAGCGTTTAAAGACCGAATTATTTTCAAATATATCCCATGAATTTAGAACACCCTTAAATATTATACTAGGGAGTATTCAACTTCTTAATAGGACTTATGACAAAAGCAGGCAAGGTCTAAATTATGAATACTATAAAAAATACTCAGATATAATGAAACAGAATTGTTATAGGCAAATTAGACTTATTAATAATTTGATAGATATTACTAGGATAGATTCAGGATTTTTAAAGATGAAATTTAAGAATCATAATATTGTGGAAGTTGTTGAAAATATAACCTTATCCGTTGCAGCCTACATAGAAATCAAAGAAGTAAATATCATATTTGATACGGATACGGAAGAAAAACTAATTTCTTGTGATGCAGATAACATGGAAAGGGTAATTCTTAATCTCCTTTCTAATGCTATTAAGTTTACTAGACCTAATGATAGTATTTATGTAAATGTATATGATAGAGATGACAAGGTGTGTATTTCTGTAAAGGATACGGGTGTAGGTATTCCTAAGGAGAAACAAAAGATAATATTTGAAAGGTTTAGACAGGCTCAGCCCTTATTTCATAGGGAGAGGGAAGGTAGCGGAATAGGTCTTTCTCTAGTAAAATCAATTATAGAGCTTCATGGTGGAAGGATATATTTAAATGGTGAGTATGAATTGGGAAGTGAGTTTGTAATTGAAATACCTGCTAATGTGGAAGAGACAGAAGAGTGGGATTTAGCTAAAAATCCACATTGTAAAGAAGATAAAGTAGAAATGATAAATATTGAGTTTTCAGATATATATGGATTATAGATTTATTATTTATAAACTTGCTTTATATGGGCCTACTTCAGGAAAATATATTTGAGTTGAGTAAAGAGGTAAACGAAATTTTGTTTATCTCTTTATTTTTTCTATTATTTATAATTTAAAGTTTATGGGAAATCCTATAATTATGAAATAGTTTAAGGAGGTTTTACTTTGAGTATGTTTATAGGTCATAAACTTGAATTAAGTGAAGATGGTTATACTCTCATATTGAAATTAGATCCTAATATGAGTTTTGCTGAATTTGCTAGGGAGTTTGAACATGGGAAAAATGAAGAGGATGAAACCTTATATGAGAGGATACATAAGTATGTAAAGAGAAATTTTTCTAATATAAAAATAGGAAAGATAAAGTTGGTGGTTGGTTCATTATTACTCCTTTCGATTCCCTTTTCCAATATGGCAGCCTTTGCTAATACTCCTAGTATTGAGCAGGGTGTAAATAAGGAGATAATTAATGTTAAATTAAATAACGAAATTCAACACTATAGTGAAAATCCCTTTGTGATGGATGGTACTGCCTATGTTCCTCTAGGAGAAATAACCCAATCTGTAGGAGGGAGTACTTGGTTTAATAATGAAAGTAAAACTATTGGTGTTAACAAGGGAGATAAAAAACTTGCATTTATTATGGGGTCTAGTACAGGGAGACTTAATGGAGATTCTATTCCAATGCCAGAGCATTATATTATAGATAATAAGGTAATGATTCCTGTAAATTTTATAGGAGAAATATTAGAATTAGATGTGCAGTGGGATGAAAATACTAAGACAGTTATTTTAACTACAAAAGGAAGTAGTCCTAGTTTAACTTATACAGTACAGGCTGGTGATAGCCTTTGGAAAATTTCAAATAAATTTAACGTATCAATAGATTTGATTAAAAGTACTAATAACTTAACAAGTGATATAATTCAAATTGGTCAAAAATTATCTATTCCTAAAAAAACAGATTCAAATCCTGAGATGGATGAAGATACAGGAAATATGAATACCTACATAGTACAATCTGGTGATAGTCTTTGGATAATTGCAAATAAGTTTAATACCTCAATAGATGAGATTAAGGGCACTAATAATTTAACAAGTGACATGATTCAGGTAGGTCAAAAGCTAATAATTCCTGATCCTACCCTTATGGAACCGGACCCAACAACAGATAATGTACAAACTTATACAGTACAACCAGGAGATACAATAAACGCTATTGCAAAAAAAGTAGGAACATCTCCTGAGAATATCTTAAAATACAACTATATGGATAGTGATGAATTACTCAGTGCAGGAGAAACAATTTCAGTCTCAGCCTATGCTCCAAGGGATTATACAATTACTCCTGGACAAGATCCTGTGCCTTTAAGGAAGGGGAAAGTTATAGATTGGTTTAGGGAAGGGCAATATTTAATAAAAAGATATGATGTTTTTACTATTACAGATGTGGATACGGGTTTACAATTTAAAGTTAAAATGATGGGAGGATATAATCACTCTGATATTGAGCCCCTAACTTCTGCTGATACAGAGGTTATGAAGCAACTATTTGGCACTTGGACATGGACTCCTAGAGCGGTGGTCATATTCCATGATGGCATGAATATAGCAGCATCTCTATCAGGTATGCCCCATGCTCAAGATACAGTTGCCAATAATAATGTTACGGGACACTTTGATCTATATTTATCAAACAGTTTATCCCATAATACAGGAATGCCTAGTGAATACCATGAAAAGATGGTACAAAAGGCATCAACGGGAATTTAGTAAAAGAGGGCACATAAACTCTTTATAGTGAAAGTGAAAATAATTAAAAAATATGGCGTCAATCATTAAATTGATTGACGCCATGTTTAGGTACATAAAAAAAATAAATCAGTCAGCTTACTCGTACTTTTATACATTTTCCTTGCTCCTTTTTTTCTAAAAGTGTAAGCTTCCAGTCAGTAGCTATGAGATTATTTTTTTAGGAAATTATTTACTGTGTCATGTTAATTTGAAATACGTTAAATATATATAAGTTCATACAAAAAATTACATCAACTTATATATAGCAATAATATATATATTATTTTCGGTTATTCAATGCAATATAATGACTATTTAATTTCGTATTTGGGTTATTTACATATGGCTAGTATTCAAAACTAAATGAATCTAATATAATATGCATGTGTCATGTTGTATAACTTGGGCAAAGTAGTTTTCTAAGTGTAAAGCATAATCATAATAACTAAAATTTTACTAAAGAAGGGGAAAAAAATCATGAGAAAAACAAATGCCTTTTTGCTAATATTAACTCTTGTATTAGTTCAAATGGGAGCACCAATTAGTTCATTTGCTGTTGAAAAAGAAAGTGGATTGGTCTTTTGATTTTTGATATTGGGAAGAAGACAAATATTTTAATAAGACTAAAACAGCTGAAATTTCTGATGTAAAATTATATGCTGGACACACATATGTTATTATCTATTGTATGATGGGGTTGATTAAGCATGAGGAATATAAGAATATATAGAATTATATCTTTTTTCATAGATTGTCTAATAATAAAAATCATAACTTTGTTTTTGCTTGAATATATCCTTTGGAATAATTCAACTATAATGCCTATTATTTTGTATGGAATATATTATATTTGTTCTTATTTTTTGTATGGTAAAACTGTTGGCAATTATCTTTTTAATTTGAATTTTTCGCTTGAAAATTCTGAAAAATACAAATTTCTTAGAATTTGTATAAAATGTTTACTTACTTTACCTATTTTAATATATTTCTGGGATATTAATATTACAATTAATTTATCCGAAGGCGTATATAAAGATATAGAAGACTATATACCAATAATCTATTTGTTATATTTTATTATTACAGATTCTTATTTACATGATAAATTAACTCAAACTACCTTAAAGTACAAAAATACAGAAATATAATGAAAATAACAATGATAATACACATATTTTTATTAAGTTGTATTAAAGAGGTTAGCTTTTCAGATTATGAGAATATACTAGCTTCTTACTAGTAGATAACTTTTGACACTCAAGTAAGTAATATTAAAATAGTTGGGAATTAAAAAAAAGAGTGATAGTTATGAAAAATTTTAAAAAAATTTTGGTGTCAGTTTTATTGATTTCTTCGTTTACTAGGAAATTATAAATCTTTAAAACTGTGGATAAGTGAAAAAATAAGGGATTGTAGGGCAAGAATCCCCCAGCCTCTTTAAAGGAGATTTTAGTATGTTAAAAGTTCTCAAGTTAGAATGGTATAAAATGAAAAAATATTATATAAGTAGTTTAATAGGAAGTGTACTTCTTAGTATTATCATTATAATTCCTAAAATATCTGGATATTCCTATAATCACAATATTGAAATTTGGGAAGAATCCTGTGAAATATTTGCTTTAATTTTCCCAATATTAGCAGTTTTACCTACTTATTTGATATTATACTACAAAGGAAAAGATGATTTTTTTGTACATACAACTAATAAAATATCTAAGAAAAAATATATTTTTTGCAAATGGGTAACAACATTCTTAGGTAGTAGCATAATTATTTTTTTGACTTCATTTGTAGGATTGGTCATTTGTTTATATTTTATTAAGACGGTAGTTCCATCGGGTGATGATTATGGATTGGAGAAATTTGCTGGATATTATTTTGCTAATAGACCTTTTGTTTATGGCTTTTTATTAAGTCTATGGAGAGGTTTATTGGGTGGGCTTATTGGAACTTTTGGATTTGTTTTGTCACTATATAGGAATAACATATTCATTATATTAACAGGTCCATTTGTTTATACAATGTTAGAAAATTGTATACTAGCAGGACTAGGAATTCCTCAATATAGATTAATAACGTCATTTGATCCCAGTACATTAATAGCTTTTGGGGTTTGTACCTATTTTATAGGACCTATAATATTGATTTCTTTTATTATAATTACAATAATATATTTTTCATTTATTAAAAAAGAAAAGATATATTATATATAAGAAAACAAGGAGTATAATATATATGAAACTAACAAAAAAAACAATAGTTTTAGGGGTTACTAGTCTAGTAATTATTTTCAGTATAGTATTTACCATATATAATTTAAATATTATTTGTGTTACTAAGGAATCAACTGATAGTAAAAAGACAAAAAAAGTAAAATATACACTCAATAACCTTTCAGAAGATATTATTACACATATTAATTCCCATAGAATTACTAGTGATTTATCTAAAGAAGAGATGGAAGAAAAGTTGAAAAAATATTTATATAATAAATATACTAGTTTGGAGGAAGGATTAGACAAGATTCCTAAAAATAATCAAATTAAAGGAGGTCCTTCAGATTCTTTATTAGCTCAAGAGAATATGCTAAAATATGAAGAAATGATAGAGGATATAGACTATCTTTTCATAAATCTAAAGTATGGATATCCTGCTTATGAATATTTTGGTGGAGATGAAAAATTTAATAAAGTAAGAAGTAAAATCCTAGAAGAAGTAAACAAATCTAAAGATAAGAATGGAAGAATAGAGACAATTCAATTTAATTTAATTGTTATTAAGAATTTAAAATTCATTAAGGATGGACATTTTGTAGTAAATTATATGCCTCTTACTAATACTACATACGCATTTATGAATATGAAGAATCCTATTGTAAGAGATAGTAATACGTATTATATAGAAGATGAAAACAAAACATACTCCATAGAATCAATTGAAGGAAAAGATCCATCTCATTATATAAGGCCATCCCTTGATGACAACGGAAAAATTATATATAAGATTGTATATTTAAAAGATGTTACAAGTTCTTCATTAGATATAAATATAGTTCTTAAGGATGAAAAAAGGGAAATTCAAAAGAAAATGGAACTAAAAAGGGTAATTCCACCCTCAAAAAAAATAAAATTAAAAAATTATACATTTAAAAAAGTTCAAGGAATACCTGTGTTTAAAGTTGGTTCCTTTCATAAAGAGCTAAAGTCATTTACAGAGGATGGTTTAAAATATTCAGATGAGAATATTGCCATATTAGATTTAAGAGGTAATCAAGGTGGTGCAATCTTTGATGGATGTAAGTGGATTTCAAATTTTACTAATAACAAGGTAGATTATTTTAAACTTATTGATTGTGCATTATTAACTAAAGTTTGTAAAAAGCGAGTATCTGATAATTTTATTACAAATAATTTGAAACGAGTAGATTTGAAAGAATTTTATAAGAATATTCATGCCTCAAATTTAACTGGTTGGTCAAGAATAAGGATTCCTGAATTAGGATACTTAAAAAATGATAAAATAATTATTGTTCTCTTTGATAAAAATACTGCATCAGCTAGTGAAAATATGATTAGTACATTAAGTAAAATGGATAACACCATATTCATTGGAATGAATTCAGCCGGTGCATTAAATATACCTGGTCTAGGAATTAACATCCTTCCAAATTCTAAGTTGAGAGTTCAATATGGGTCTTTAATGTTAATGGAACCAGATTTTATATGGAGAGATGGTATTGGATATTTTCCTGATTTTTGGGTTGAATCTGATGATGCTTTAGATAAAACTATTAAGTTTATAGATAATTATATAAAGAAATAGTTTTATAAAATTATAAAAAATTAACAAAAAGAAGATTGTCATATATATTAAAAAGCAACAATCTTCTTTTTTAATTCTTCAAATTTATATCTACTCATTAAAGCAGTTCTAGAAGTCCCTTCAAAACCAATCTCATAAGATCTATTTCCTAAATCCTTAATCGTAGATATATTTTTTATATTTACTATAAATGATCTATGTACTCGACAAAAATTTTTATTTAAAATATTTTCTAACTCTACTAACTTTTTGTTTAATGTATAAGTTTCACAGGTAGTATGAAGTAGTAATTGATTATTCATTTTTTCTATAAATAATATTTCATTTATGGATATGAAAAACATATTATTTTTATTTTTAACAGCAATTTTATCAATAGAGCTAGGTAGTTGATTTATACATTTTTTTATGTCGTCTAAAGATTCTTCTAACTTTGAAATATCTATAGGTTTTAACAAATAATCATATGGATGTACGCTAAAAGATTCAATAGCGTAATCCATATAAGCAGTAATAAAAATAAATTTTATTTTAGAAGATATGTTACTAATAGTTTTTGCAGCTTCAATACCGTTTAATTTAGGCATGTCAATATCCATTAATACAATATCTACAGGATTATTTTTTGCAATTTCTATTGATGCAAGCCCATCTTCTGCTAAATATATCTCTTCGATAAAAGATTTTTTGGATACTATTTTTTCCAACATTTTTCTTGTATATTTATCATCATCACATATTAATACATTCATCTTATATACCATAAAAATTAAAGTTCCTTTCTAAGGCTTTTAGGCATTTTAGGTTCGTAAAGTCCCCATGTACATGCATTACTCACACCACTCATTGCTATTACTGTAAGTAATGAAGCAGCAAAGGCTGATAAATATTTGCTTAGTGATTTAAACATTTTATTTTAATTCTCCTTTCATTAAAATATGTAGTAATCTTTTTAAACTGTAATGATTTTATAAATAAAGGGTATACAAATGTGTTTGTTTTGCCAGTGTTATATTTTAACCCTTTACATATATAAACAGAAATTTAATTAAATAATACTTTTAACACACTGTTTTTTTTCTTCTGTTAAACACAGTGTCACTAAAACAGTGCCACTATCTGTTTCTTCTATATTTACAACTCCATTATATTTTTCAACTATTTGTTTCACTATATATAAGCCATATCCTCGACCCATGGTGCCTTTAGTAGAAACTCCTAATTTAAACAAATCTTTCATATGAATATTTTTATCTAATTTTCCTGTATTCTCTATTTGGATCATATGCTTATTTCCAGACTTATTTATTTTAACCTTTATCCATTGTTTAGAGTTATTGATTAACATAGCAGCTTCAATGGCATTGTCAATTAGGTTACCTATCATATCACAAAGTTCCCATGGTTTAATCCATTCAAACTTTGATCTGTGTTTACACTCAATATAGTAAGCGTAAAAGATTTGACGGATATATATATTAAGATTCCTTTGTTACAATTATAGGAGAAAGTAAGGAGGTCCTAGTTATGGCAAAGGAATCAACTAAAATTAATTGGCAGCATATCATAAATCTATACAACTCCTATG
>NZ_JAOART010000135.1 GCF_025210435.1 Anaeromicrobium sp. | reverse complement strand
TGCTACTCCAACATGACACATGAACCTATATACGAAGATTCACACTTTCGCTTGTGACAAGGACTTGGGTGGAAAAGATTTTCAATATATTTTCCTGAAATAGGCCCGCATAAAGCAAGTTTATACACCAGAAATCTATATAGATTTCATAACACTAAAATAGGTGACAGATAAAATTACAAGTCTACAGACTCGTATTACCCTGTCACCTATTATTCACACCTATATGTCTTTAGTTAAAATTACCTTAATCATAAATTTAGGCAAAACTAACATTCTTTTATATCTCCATGGCTCTTTCATAAGTCTATAAAACCATTCTAGACCAAGTTTTTGATATATTTCTGGTGCACGCTTAGCAGTTCCTGCCCATATATCAACACTACCGCCTACACCAGCGGCCAACTTTACCTTTAAAATGTCTTTGTACTTATATATTAATTTTTCCTGTCTTGGAGCTCCTAAAGCTGTGAATAGTACATCTGGTTTTATCTCATTTATTCTATCTATTATTTTTTCTTCATCCTGAATTTTATAATATCCATCCTGGGTTCCAGCTATCTTTATGTTTGGAAATTTTTTCAATATATTTTCAGCAGCCATATTAGCCACATTAGGCTTACCACCAAACAAGTATATACTTTTTTCTTCTTCATTACAATACTTTAATATTTGTGCCATAAGGTCTACCCCTGTCACCCTCTGGGTCAAACCCTTTTTCTTTATTTTTGAAGCATAGACAAGACCTATTCCATCAGGTATTACTAAATCAGCTTCTTTTATAATCTTTAATAAGTCCTTATCTTCTTGAGCCACCATGACTATTTCCGTATTTGGAGTAACAACTTGACTACACCCATCCTTATCTAAAAGTTCTTTTATCCTATTAGTAGCATCTACTAAAGATCCCTTGTCAATAGGTACACCCATTATATGTACTACATTTCTCATATTTTTTCTCCTTTAATCAACTTTTGTACCACCTCATCATTGATCTTCAAATCACCCTTTATCTTCTCCACGTTATCATAGAGATTAGATTTTTCTTCTTCTAGGTTATCTAGCTTTGACCTTATTTCTAAAAACAAAGCATCTTCGTCTAGATCCTTAACAACTCCACAGGTATCTAAATTAATGGAATCCATAAAACTATTAATTTTAGGATCATAGGATATGCCTATAATAGGCGTATTCATTACAGCACCAAATATTAGGGAATGTAACCTCACACCTACTAAAAGGTTAAAATTTCCTATAATACTAAGAATCTCAATAATTTCATACCTTTTTCTTATGAAAATAGCCTTATTTTCCATATTTGCTTCAATATGGTCCATTATTTTTATATCTTCTCCATAATGAAATGGTATAAAGGCAACCCCATAGCCTAATTCATTTATTACCCGATCTGCCACTTTACATATTTTATTATTAAACTCCACATTATCTCGCCATCCACGCATGGCAAATCCTATAATTTTATTATTATTCCTATTTTCTTCTTTTATTATTTTTCCACCAAAGTCTAAATCTCCCTTATCTAACCCTATTACTGGATCGGCAGTAACAAATATGGGTGGCTTATTTACTCCCATATCTATTAATTCTTTTTTAGATTTCTCATCCCTTACAGTTATGGCTTCTACCATGTTTAATATGAATTTGGTAAATATCCTATTAGAAGTAGTATTAATAGGACCTATACCTTGAGAATATATTAATACTTTTTTTCTCAAGATAAGACTTATAAACATAATTACTAGATAGTATATGATACTCCTTCTACTAGTCACATCTTGAAGGAGGCTTCCGCCTCCACTTATGAATAAATCACAATCTTTTATGGCACTAAAGACTCCCTTTAATGACTTTCTGTCTACAGCACTAACACCATGCTTTTTACTAGTCATATGAGGATTAGCAGACAAAACTGTCACGTCTACCTTATCTATCCTCTTTTTCAGCCTATTAATTATGGATACTAATATGGCTTCATCCCCAATATTATTAAATCCATAATATCCTGAAATAGTTATCCTACACATTCAATCCCCTCAATTTCTTACCTATCTGTATTATAATTTCTAAAGCAATCATATATACTATTCCTAAAAGAATACCAAATCCTAAAGAATAAATAGTTCTAATTATGGACATTAGCATTGGCGTTCTTAAATGGCAAAAAGTATTTACTATGGAAGTTTGTCCTATTATAACGGCTAATGCAGATAAGTATATTAACGTATTGTATCTCTTGCATGCTGCATAGGTACACACTATAACTGCTGGAAAAGCACCTAAGAATTCCTTATTTCTAGGTCTTGCTATTAATTTTTCTTCCAATATATTTCTAAATATCATCTCTAAGGTAGATGGCTGTACATTACTTTCATGGCCAGTTCTTGCCATATATATATATCCTACAATTAATACTACTACTCCCATAATTACATATATTACTTTTATATCTTCTAAAAATAGTCGCCTTATATCTCTAATAGGTAGTATACTTTTTTCATTTTCGCCTCTCTTATATCCAAAATAAATCAAATAGGCTATACTCATTATTAATATGGGAACAAGTTGACTAAACTTAACACCCCTATAAATATCCATTTCAAGGATATATTTAATATCTGATAAAATTGCACCTATCATAAAAGCGCCTATTAGTGAAATACAACTTCCAACCACTAGGGTTTTTATACCTAAAACAATAATTTTCTTATTATCCCTGATTACCTTATTATTATATTCTTTCCATCTTTTCATCATATAGGTTACACTTAAGGATGGGAATATAACAGCAGCCATCATAGCCAATATTTTTTCTCCTAAAGATATTCTAGTAAGTAATAATACACATGCACTTCCTAGTCCAAATAAAATGTATTGATACTTCTTCTTAGTTTCTATTAAATTATTAAGTAATAATATAGTTCCTGATACTATTCCTAATCCTATTAAAAATTTATATCTAACGCGAACATGTCTTTCTTTCATAGGAACTACCCTTCCTATTTCTAAATTACTCTTACTAAGTCTTCTTTTAAATCTCTTAAACATGTCCTCATAGGCATCATATTCTGTTACATATTTTGACGCACTATATTTGAAAGGCTTAAAATAAATAAGTCTTATATTTCTTTCTGTTATGGCACGATTTAAAGTATTTTCTATTTCTTCTGCACCTTCATAGTTGTAATACTTGTACCTTTCTTGTATGTAAGGCCAGATGGTGAAAACCCTTGTGGCATCATAATTCATCTTCTCTACTAGTTCATACAATCCCTTTTGTTTTATATGTTCCCTTTGAACTCCCGATTCTATCATACCTACTAAAATATTATTTTCTTTCATATATTTAGCAGTTTCATCCATATGTTCTTTATATCCCAATACTTCAGACCCTGCAAATATCATATATTTAGGTACCACATGTAACTCTTCATATTGACTAAGAATATTATGTACAGTTTTTCCATTCCCCCAGATTTCATAGTACATGGGTCTAGGAATAACCTTAAGACCTGCTTCCTTTATGAAGTTTACCTTATTTTCATCTAGTCCAAGTCCCATATTAAGGACTTTTGTAGAATAAAGCTTCCCCTTTTGTTTAAAAACTTTATCCTCATAATCTATCAGTTCTATATCCTTTGTATATAGGGCTTCATCAACTCTACCATCCATATATATATAATACTTTCCATCATCCTTAAAGGTCCAAAACTTTTCTTTCCCGTATCTAGTAATAAGACCCTCTTTTACAAAAAGATAGTTTGTTTCACTATCTGTATATAATAATACATCATATATATGGTCCCTTTTTTTTATAAGGGCCAATAGACTATCTGGATAATTCTCTTCCCAATTTTCCTTTTCTATTATATTCCCTATCATTTCAGCTTTTATATTTTTTCCTTCTCTTATCATGGAATTTATAGATTCTTCATTAATAGCCACTCCATAAACACCTAAATTTTTCAGCTTCCCAAACCACCACTTTAAATCTTTTTCCGACTGCTTAGCCATTTTATTCATTTCACTATAGTCTAATATTACATCCACATATTTATTTTCCTTTTCCGTGTTAATTCTAGCCATTGCTACAAACATGGATCCTAGTATACTTACTATTAACACTCCTATAATAAAAGGATTTTTTTTCAAGTTTATCACTTCCTTTAAGTTAGTTTCTTAAATCTCCCTTTTAAAAAGTCATTATATATATAAATAGCTTCTTTTATATTTAACTTTATGGAAGCTACTGCATAGGTGATTGTACCCGCAATAGTAATTATACCTACTACTAAAAATTTATACAATAATGAGTTTTTATGAACATATAAATACAATCCATTTTTCACCACAGTCACTACCATAAACATTATGCCTGCTGCAAGTAAACTTTTAAAGAGTGTGACCATTATTCCTTTAATATTTAAATAGTTTATTTTTTTCATAAATTCATATATTAATAAAAGGGTACCTATTATCATACTTATTGAAGTGCTTATGGCAAGCCCTACCACCCCATGGGATTCCACACTAGTAACATTTAGTATTATATTTAAAAGAATTACTACTAAACTTACTTTCATGGGACTAAATACATTATTTTTTGCATAGAAAGCCTTATTAACCAAATCTTGTATACCTAAAAATAGTGTTCCTAGGGAATAACTGGCAAAAACCATTCCTGCTATTAGGGTATCTTCTTTTCCAAAGGCTCCCCTTTCATAAACGATGCCTATTATTTCATTCCTAAGAACTATAATTCCTAGACTAACGGGTATTAACACAAATACAATTACTCCTAGGACCTTTGATACAAATTCTGAATACTCCCTGTCCTTTAACTCAATTGACATTTGAGCAAATTTAGGAAATACAACCATACTAATTCCCAATATGGTAGTAGTGGCTATGGCCTGATATAATGTATTTCCATAGTGTATATAAGAAACAGTCCCGTCTTTTAATAGGGATGCATACTTTTCATCTATTAATATGTTCATTTGTATGGAAGATGCCACTATAATCATAGGTACTAATACTTTAAATACCCTTTTTATATTTTCATCTTTAAAGTCTATTTTAAATCTATATGTATACCCTTCCTTTAACAAGAAAGGTACTTGTACTAAAAATTGAAATACCCATCCAATTAATGTTATTATGGCCAAGCCCTTAACTCCATATGTTTTAGATAAAAACATGAGATAGAATATACTAATAATATTAGCAGGAAAGCTAATTAAGGATGTGACTTTAAACCTTTCTAATGATTGAAGCATGGCCACAAACATATAGGTTATAGAAATACATATTAATACGGGATACATGATCCTGACTAGCTGGATGCTTAAATTCAATTTTTCTTCGTCAAATCCCGTTGCCACTACAGTCATTATTTCCCTGGAAAATATTATTCCTAAACTAGACAATAGGGCTGATATTAAAATAAGTATATTTAAAAGATTATTTATAAAATAAAAGGCATGCTTTTTTCCCTTTTTCATCTCCCCTATTACAATGGGAATTACGCCTGTTATAAGGGCACTTCCTATACTTACAAATACTATTGATGTACAATTTAAGGCTATTAGATATGCATCTGATTCTTTATTTGCGCCAAATTGGCTTCCTATTAGAGCATCCCTTAAAAAGCCCATAAACTTTGCTGAAAAACTCAGTATTATTACCATTAAAATGGTTTTTGCAGTTTTTTTATAATTATCCATAATTTCCTCCGCCACAAGTAAAAAAAGCGCCTGAGCGCTTTTATTTTAATTTAAAAGTCTAGTTTATAACCTATAAGAAATAAGACTTTTTATTTGATCTCATATGGTCCTTTTATTAATATATAGGTTTTATCTTGACCTACAGCAATTCCCCTTCCATCGTCCCTTGGAAATAACAAAAGGTGATTAAGTGGTACATTTTGCCCTGTTTGTAAGTCCACTCCAGAAATCAAATCTAAGACACCACCAGAAGCACTTCCAATTGCCGTTGCACTTCCTGAACGTACAATTAACTCAGTACTTGCTCCTGCTATAATTTTTTGTCCACTGTAAGTTTCAATCACTTCAAATACAGGATATGTAGTTTGGCCAGCCCCATTATTTTGAGATATTTGTGATAACTTTTCGTCCACATAATATTTTAATTGGGAATTTCTCATCTCCACATAAGTTTGTGTTACTAAAGGGTCATCTTCCGACCCAGGCATAACACTATTAGCCTTACTTATGGGTGATAATAAAAACAAAATACAAATGGACATGATCATTAATAATAGATTATTTTTCATATGATACTCCTTTATAAAATAAGTCTAGTAAATATAGTTACTTCTTATTTTATATTTTACCACAAAACCTCTATTATTTAAAAATCTACCAAGCCAAAACTTATCATTAAGCCTTCGTCCACTTTGCTCATCATATCTTCATCAGAATGACCAATTTTTTCCCTTAGCCTCTTTTTGTCTATAGTCCGTATTTGTTCTAATAACACTACCGAATCCTTTGGAAGGCCATATTCAGACGCATTAATTTCTATGTGTGTTGGGAGCTTTGCCTTATTAATTTGTGAGGTTATAGCCGCTACAATAATTGTAGGGCTATATTTGTTTCCCACGTTATTTTGGACCACTAAAACAGGACGAACGCCCCCCTGTTCAGAGCCTACAACCGGACTTAAGTCTGCATAAAAAATATCTCCTCTTTTAATAATCACATTACTCACACTCCGCTAACTTTTCTTCATATCTCTTAAGAGCATTCATATCTAAATCCAGTCCAACTTCAGATAAAGCTAGATTCATAGCGCCCATTTCTCTGTAGCCTTTTTTCATATTTTCTCTTATCTGTATTTTTCTTCTCTCCCGAATATATAATTTCATAGCTTCTCTTATAAATTCACTTCTATTTCTCTTCTCCATTTCTACAAGATGATCCACCTCTTGTAGTAAGCTATTAGGTAAGCTGATCATTATGCGCTTTGACTCAGCCACATCCACACCTCCTGCAGTAAGCAACATGTTTATTTTAATATTTATATTATATACAAATAATATTTACTCAAATATATACTCAATTATATAATATTCATTATAAGTGTGTCAATATGACTACTTTTTTATACTTTTTTTCATCATTTTATATGAATAACCTTATTTTCACTTTTATATACCCTGGGAACTCTTTTATTTATCATACATACAACCTCATAGTTTATAGTATCTAAACTTTGTGCAATATTATCTACACTTATGTAATTTCTACCTGAACTTCCTATTAATACTACTTCATCTCCTACTCTTACATTTTCAATAGAAGACACATCTACCATACATTGGTCCATACATATTCTCCCTACAATAGGAGCCAACTTACCTTTTATCAATACATTAGCCTTTCCTGATAACATCCTAGTAAATCCATCTCCATATCCAATGGGTATTGTGGCAATTTTAGTTTTACCCATGGCTTCATATTTACGTCCATAGCCCACAGTCTCCCCCTTATCTATAACCTTAACATGGCTAATTTTAGCTTTTAAACTGAGAACAGGTTTTATGTGTAGCAAATTCTTTTGAATATGTTCTGATGGATAAAGTCCATATAATATAATACCTGCTCTGACCATATCTAAGTGAGTACTATCCATATCTATTATGGCTGCACTATTAGATGTATGTTTTATTTTTATATTTACATTATTTTTTTCTAAAGATTCTATCACATACAAAAACTTATTAAATTGTTCCTTCGAAAAGGTTTTATCCATTTCATCAGCCACTGCATAATGAGTATATATTCCTTCTAATTCCACATGGGATAAACTACTTATTTGCAAAATGTCTTTTATTGAACTTTCATTTGGTTTAAATCCTAATCTACCCATTCCCGTATCAATTTTAATGTGAAAACGAGCTTTTTTTTCTAAATATTCTGCCACTTTGTTGTAGTGTTTTCCTTGTTCCAAATTATATATGGTTTGACATATATTATTATTAATAACATCATCAGCACATTCATTAGGAGTATATCCCAGTATAAGTATAGGTATCTGATCATATTTATCTCTTAATTCTAATGCTTCACCTAAAGTTGCTACTATAAAATATTCAATACCACTTTCTATGAGTGTATCTGCAATTTCTAATGCTCCATGGCCATATCCATCGGCCTTTATGACTGCACCGATTTTAGTATCCTTTGATACTCGATTTCTAATTTCCATCATATTGTATTTTAAATTATCCAAATTAATTTCTGCCCATACGGGTCTTAGTTTACTTAAATCTCTCATTTGTTTGCCCCCCCACACCTTTTCTTAAATACATTTTTATTTTATCCGAAAAAATTCCTCAGATAACTTAGGATCATAGACAAACTTACAATATTCTATAAATATTCTAGTATTACCCTTATTATCAAATATTTCTAAATAGGCTGGCTTTAAGTTTTTTGTATGTATCCATAATCTTTCCTTGGAATAATAAGGATGATTTCCTGGTATATTAGTGTCTATAACCACATATTCCATATGATCTTTAACCTTTGTACCAATAGTAGAATCTTCACTTTTAAGACAATTATCTAAAAAGTATCCTAAAAACAGGTTCTTTTCCTTGGAACTTCTTTGTACCATCCAAATTTGGTCTATTTGAGGATGATATATATAGGTCTTATCTCCATCTGAAAGAGTAGTCTTTCCCTTTAAATTTTCAGGTTTCATCACTTCTAACTTATACATATTAGGTTTCTTAAACCATTGCCTTACTTTGTACTTTTGAGGTGTTTTATTTCCAATAGATGTTATTTCTATTTCACATGAATAACTCTCCATTTTGTTTAATTTTTTTTGTGAACTATAAAATATTTCTTCATCGGTTTTCTTTGCGCAAGCTGATAAACCTATTAACAAAATACCTATTATACATAGTACCTTCTTCATACACCCAATCACCCGTGAAAAATTATTAAAAGACAAAGAAGTCTTTTAATAATTTCTACGTGGATTCATTCACTTATATTCTACTTTTTTATTAATAATAATAGTTTATAGTAACAATTCTTTAAATACACTTCCTATTTCATTTACTATGTCTGTGGCATTTAAACCATATTCACTTACCTTTTGTGCTGCAAAATCTCCTGCTCTTCCATGGATATACACTCCACAAACAGCTGCTTCAAAGGGGGATAATCCTTGACCTATTAATCCTGTAATAATACCAGTAAGTACATCTCCACTTCCTGCTGTGGCCATACCTGGATTTCCCGTAGTATTTATAAAAACTTCTCCCTTAGGATTAACTATTATGGTTTTCGAGTCCTTTAAAACTACTACACAATTGACCTTTTTAGCAAACTCAGATACTACTTGTATCTTATTTTCTTTTATATATTCTATATCCAAATCTGTTAGTCTAGACATTTCTCCCATATGGGGAGTCATTACACAAGGGGATTTTATTTCTGATAACATTCCCTTCCTTCTAGCTAAAGCATTTAATCCATCTGCATCTATTACAATAGGTATATTAGTTCTTTCTAATATATTCCTTATTAAATCTTCTATTTCTCTACTTTTACCACAACCAGGTCCTATTCCTACCACATCGCTATCTTCCATAGTCTTTATGATTTTCTCTATGTCAGCTATACTAAATGTACCCGTCTTAGTTTCTGATAAGGGTACAGTTATGACTTCTGTAAGACTTGACTCTAATATAGAATTTAATCTTTGAGATATGGCTAACCTTATAATTCCTATACCACTTCTTAAAGCCCCCTTACAGGTCAACATGGCAGCTCCTGTCATACCTACAGATCCAGCTATGACATATCCCTTTCCATATGTACCCTTGTGGGTATCTCCATTTCTTTTTTTGATCCTATTTTTTATGTATTTAGAAGTGATCAAATTTCCCTTTAAGTTAAAATCCGATTCCACGTCCTTGGGAATTCCTATATTTTTAATAATTACCTCTCCACAATAATCCTTACCTGGATAATATATATTTCCATACTTAGGTAGATGAAATACTACAGTCTTACTTGCTTTTATGGCACCACCACATAACCTGCCATTATCTGCGCAAATCCCTGAAGGAATATCTATTGATATAACTTCATCACTATATGTGTTTATAATATCTATCACTTGCTTTATGTACCCATCTATAGGACGACTAAGTCCCGTTCCAAAGATGGCATCTACTATTATGGAACTTCTCTTTACATGTTCTGAAAATTTCTTTAGTATATTAATAGTAGTTA
The DNA here is from genome assembly GCF_025210435.1 of Anaeromicrobium sp. Classification (GTDB taxonomy): domain Bacteria; phylum Bacillota; class Clostridia; order Peptostreptococcales; family Thermotaleaceae; genus Anaeromicrobium. The sequence goes on along the minus strand of NZ_JAOART010000135.1, from coordinate 54,063 downwards.
AAAGTCCAATTTCTATGTTTAGTTTTGATACTATATCATAGTTTATCTTTCCATCGCCCTTTATATGAGCTGGATTTCCAAGGAGATATAAGTTTATAGGTATCCCCATATTCTTTAGATGCCTGGCTACTACAAACCCATCCCCTCCATTATTTCCTGTACCACAAACGATAGTAACCACTTTTTTTTCATATTTTTCTAAAGACTTGCATATTTCTTCAACCACTTTCAATCCTGCATTTTCCATGAGAACAACTCCTGGAATCTTATATTTGTCCATGGCCATTTTATCAATATTTTTCATCTCTTCTCCACTTACAACCTTCATTACTCACACTCACTTCACTATATTTTTTTACTCTCCAATAGCATTGGCAACTGCATATTTTTTACTATGGGATATGCTTATTATTATATTACTTATTCCTAATTGTTCCTTTATCCTTTGTGCATTATTATAAAGGATGACCTCAGGCTTCCCTAGTTCATTGCGAACTACCTCTATATCCTTTAGTTTAAAATTTCTAAGCCCAGTTCCTAAAACCTTCATTATAGCTTCCTTTGCAGCAAAATTCCCAGCTATAGTATTAGTATTGTAGTTTACCTTTTGAAAATATTCTATTTCCCTTTGGGTAAAAATTCTTTCTATGAATCTTTTGTTTCTTTTTATCGCTTCTTCTATTCTATATATTTCTATAATATCTATTCCTATACCTTTTATCAATCTTACCACTCCCACGTAATTAAATTCTCTTTATCTTCTTTAAAACCTTCTAAATTACTAGTTTATACAATTTTAACATATTTTTAAATTTTCATACTATCAAGCAGGTCTATGAAGACTAAACTTGCTTTATACATTTATCTTTATGGAAAAACATAAAATTAATTTTATTAGGTTAGCCGTTGGTCGTTAGTATAGATTTATTGGTTTTAAATTTATTTTATACAGTAACTTGCCTATAAGGGAAACTATTGAAAATCTTTGGAACCCTGGAACGTCACAACATCCTATGCTACTTGGGCATGACACGTGAACCTATATACGAAGATTCACTCTTTCGCTTGTGACAAGGACTTGGGTGGAAAAGATTTTCAATATATTTTCCTGAAATAGGCCCGCATAAAGCAAGTTTATACACCAGAAATCTATATTTCTTAATAAAATTAAAAGTGTGAATTAGTTTAATCTAATTCACACTTTATAGATACGCATCATCATACTTATTAGCTTCCTTATGTCCAAGAGTATTATGAATGTATTCATATACCTTGTCTACCTTTTCCTGTAAACCTATCTTTTCATCTCTCATCTTTCCTAATTTTTCTCTTAAGATGGACATTTCACTTTCTAACTCTTCAACTCTTTTAGTTTCCTTTTCTATACTCTTATATGCCATATGAGTACTTTCTTCTAATATTTCTAAGTTATATTTCCTAATCTTTTTAGGTAAAGTTTCTAATAAAAATTGATTTTCATCTAATTGGTCATTTATTTGTACTAGTTGTTCCTTCATGTTTTCAAGTCTTTCAATAGAACCCTCATTTTTATTGTTTATTTCATCTGAAAGTTCTAGTATGGCCTTTATAAGTTGCTTCTTTTTTTTCTTAATTAAAACAGTTTTTTTTTCTGCACCCTTATGTTCATTACATAATTCATCTAGGATTTTAGCATTTTTTTTCATTGACCTAGTCATATTATTTTCAAACAATTCTTTCCACACTTTATCATATATTAAAATTCCAATTTTATTTTTTCGAATTATTTTATCATCTAGCATTATATTTTTTGACATAACCTACCTCCGATTTTAGCTTACACTCTATAATCGGCAAAAAGCCTTTTTTTCTTAAGGGACTATTACCCTATTCCTAAAAAATAACTAGCCATACTAAAGTATACAAATAATGATACTGCATCTACTATAGTAGTTATAAATGGGCTTGCCATAATCGCTGGGTCTAGCTTTAAACTTCTTGCTAATATAGGTAATGTTCCACCTACTAATTTGGCTATTACTACTACTACTATTAAGGTTAGACACACGGTAGTTGCAATTTTTATATCTACACTTTGTAAATAGTACATTCTAATGAAATTAAGTAAAGCCAATCCTAATCCAACTAACAAACTTACCCTTAGTTCTTTTCCTATTACTTTAAATAGATCTGACAACTGAATTTGCTCTAGGGCCATACCACGAATTACAAGGGTTGAAGATTGAGATCCAGCATTTCCACCTGTGCCCATTAACATGGGCATAAAAGATGCCAGTATTACTACCTTTTGCAATACATCCTGAAATTTATTTATTATACTTCCCGTAAACATGGCAGATACCATTAATATCATTAGCCACATTATTCTTCTTTTAGCTAGGGTAAATACACTAGTATCTAAATAATCTTCTTCTGTAGGCTCCATAGCCGCCATCTTATGAAAATCCTCAGTATTTTCTTGTTCTATTACATCTACCACGTCATCTATTGTAATAATTCCTGTTAACCTATCTTCCTTATCCACAACTGGAAGAGCTATGAAATCATATTTTTTAAACACATTAGCAATTTCTTCTTGATCATCATGAGTATATACTTTAATAGGATTTGTTACCATTATATCCTCTACAGTTTGATCCTCGTCACTTATTACAAGCTTTCTTAAAGATACTATTCCCTCTAGTTTTCTATTAGAATCCATAACATAACATGTATATATGGTCTCCTTATCGATTCCAACCCTTTTTATTAGCTCCATGGCCTGTTTTAAGGTCATTTCCTTTTTAAGGCCCACATACTCAATAGTCATAAGACTACCTGCAGAATCAGCAGGGTAGTTCAAAAACTGATTTATAAGCTTTCTTTCATCTTCCTTAGTATGCTTTAAAATCTTCTTCACAATAGTAGCTGGCATTTCTTCTATAAAGTCTATCATATCATCAAAATACAAATCATTTACTATGTTTGCAATTTCCTTATCTGTTATAGCCCTTATAATAGCTTCTTGTGTATCATTTTCTAAATTTGAAAAGACCTCTACGCTCATGTCCTTAGGAAGCAATCTAAATAAAATTACCGCTTGATCCTTTTGTAATTCTTCAATAAATTCTGCTATATCTACTGAGTTTAATTTTATAATTTCTTTTCTTACTAAACCATATTTTTTTTCTTCGATTAATTCAAATATATTTTCTTTCACAAATTAGACCCTCCTTACAAGGGAGAACCACATCCTATATTTACAGTAATGATTATGGTTCTCCTTATTCTATTAAGTTTTCCATAATCCCTCTGGGGGACAGGACTTGATTCCACAACCATCACCAACTTTCTCAAAATCATTTTTTCCTTACAAAGTATTATAAGATTTACTCAAAAAATAGGCCATAATAATATAGCCCATTATCTTTTCTTTAAGTAGTTTTTTATTGTTTCTTTTTATCTATTATATTATATGTCATATTGGCCAATTTATCAAGATTATAGGAAACTACAATAATAAATTTATGTTGAATTTAAAGAATTTTTACATATTTTCGAATTTTCCTATTGCCCTTTTCTCCTTAATGTAGTACAATTTCTTTTAATACTAATATAAATAAAAGTGATGATGGAGAAAAAAATACAATTTCTTTAGTTACAGAGAACCTATATATGGCTGAGAGTAGGTGCTAAATCTTGTATATAATGATCACTCCTAAACTGCTGAGTCGAACTTTTAGTAGGCAAGGCCGGTATTGTGATAAGTCACATTTGCCACCGTTATATGGCTAGGGTTAATTTATGACCCGAAGAGTTAATTTGTGTAAGCAAATTTTAAATTAGGGTGGTACCACGAAACTATACCTCGTCCCTAAGGTTATATACCTTAGGACGAGGTTTTTTTAATTGGAAAAACTTTTAGGAGGTAATAATAATGAGAAGTAACAAAATCAAAGGTGGAGCCAAGGGCGCTCCTGCTAGATCTCTTTTTTATGGAATGGGTTATACAAGAGAAGAGATAGACAGACCCTTAATAGGTATAGTAAATGCACAAAATGAAATAGTTGCAGGACACATGCACTTAGACGAAATAGCTAAAGCTGCTAAACTAGGAGTAGCCATGGCTGGAGGTACTCCCATAGAATTTCCTGCCATAGGAATATGTGATGGTATTGCCATGGGTCATGAAGGTATGAAATACCCCCTTGCAAGTCGTGAACTTATAGCTGACTCTATTGAGGCCATGGCTATGGCCCACGGTTTTGATGGACTTGTTTTGATTCCCAATTGTGACAAAATAGTCCCTGGAATGATTATGGCTGCTGCAAGACTTAATATTCCATCAGTAGTTATAAGCGGTGGTCCCATGTGGGCTGGAAAATACAAGGGGGAAAATCTTGACTTTAGTTCTGTAATAGAGAGGGTAGGAACTTACAAAAATAATGAAATATCTATGGAAGAATTAGAAGAATACGCTAAACGAGCTTGTCCAGGATGTGGTTCATGTTCTGGTTTATTTACTGCAAATAGTATGAACTGTTTAACAGAAGTACTTGGTATGGGTCTTCCTTTTAACGGCACTGCCATGGCCCACTCTGGTGAAAGGATTCAACTAGCTAAATATGCAGGTATGAAAGTAATGGAATGTGTAGAGAAAGACTTAAAACCCCTTGATATACTTACTCTAGATGCTTTTAAAAATGCTATTACTGTAGATATGGCCATGGCTGGGTCCTCTAACACAGTACTACACTTACCAGCCATAGCATACGAAGCAGGAATAGAACTTCCACTAGGTTTATTTGATGAAATAAGTAAAGTAACTCCTTATATAACAAAATTAAGCCCAAGTGGTCCCCATCATATTGAAGATTTACATAGGGCTGGAGGCATTCCTTCTGTTATGAATGAATTAACTAAACTTAATCTTATTAATACTGATTGTATGACAGTTACAAATTACACAGTAGAAGAAAATATAAAAACTACAACAGTACTAGACCATAATATAATAAGGCCTATAGATAAACCTTATAGAAATAGGGGTGGACTTGCCATACTAAGAGGTAACTTAGCAATGGATGGTGCTGTAGTTAAAGAATCTGCCGTAGCAGCTGAGATGTTAGTTCATAGTGGTCCTGCTAAGGTATATAACTCTGAGGAAGAGGCAGTAGAGGCCATATTTAATAGGGAAATAAAAAAGGGTCATGTGGTAGTTATTAGATACGAAGGACCAAAGGGTGGTCCTGGTATGAGAGAAATGCTATCACCTACGTCAGCCATTGCTGGAATGGGCCTAGATAAGGATGTGGCCTTACTTACAGACGGAAGATTTTCAGGAGCCACTCGTGGTGCCGCCATAGGTCACGTGTCTCCAGAAGCCATGGAAGATGGTATTATTGGTCTTATTAAAGATGGGGATATTATTAATATAGATATACCAAATAAAATTTTAGAAGTGGCTTTAACAGACGAAGAGTTAGAAAAAAGAAGAAAATCCCATGTAAGACCTGAGCCTAAGGTAACTAAGGGATATTTAGCAAGATATGCAAAATTAGTTACCTCTGCAAGTACTGGAGCAGTTCTTAAGTAAGGCATATTCAAAATAAAAGATGATAAGGAATATCCCTTACCATCTTTTATTTCTCCCCTATTTTTTCGCCCATGAATACACTAGTTTCTATTCCATCTTTAGAATTTCCAACTATATCAAGATCCATATTAACCATCCCCTTTTGTAGGAACATGATTACAGTAGAACCACCAAACTTAAAATAGCCCTTTTCATCTCCCTTTTTAACCTCTTTATATTCATTAAAGGTTTGGATTATACTTCCTACACAAGTGGCTCCCACATCTACAAAGGCCACTTGACCAAAATTTTTAGAATCAAACATGGTAATATGTCTTTTATTTCTACAATAAAGACTAATTACTTCTCTTAATGCAATAGGGTTTACTGAGTAATAATCTCCCTTTATCCTTTTTACATCCCTAGGTATTCCATCATCAACAAAGTGAAATCTGTGATAATCATTAGGAGCCAATCTAACAACTATACATGTGCCCCCTTCATATAATTCAGCTTCATTTTTATCATTAAATAAGTCCTTTAGCTTATAGAAAAATCCCTTAACTTGAATTATTTTATCCACATGAATATTCTCATAAGCCAATATTTTCCCATCAGCCGGTGATATTAATGCATTTTCAGATCTATCTATTTTTCTACTTTCACTTTTTAATCTCCTAGTAAAAAAATCATTAAAGGAAGTATACTCTAATATGTCTTCCCTTTCAGCTTCACCCATGTGAATATTAAAATCCCTTACAAAATCCCCTATCTTCTTTTTACTATGGGATGAATCTTGTAATTTCCCATATAAGCTTGAGAAAAACTTTCTTTTTACAATTAGCTCTAATAGTCCTTTCCCCACAGATGTGTTATATGTCCAAACTATAAATTGATTTCCTGCCACCTTTTCTTTTACTTTTTTTCCCGTTTTCCTATCTATATAATAACTCATGTTCTTGCTCCTTTTTAGTTTAATTAGGCCTATTAATTATTATCCCTGTTACCCTTATAAAAATCAACTAATAGATTATTAAATTTTTATAAAGAATAAAGTTTCTAATTTTATTATGGATTTATCCTGTGGAAACTTCCTTTATATGAGCCTACTTCGGGAAATTATATTTATGTTCTACATTTTCTCAAGTAATAACAATTACTCATTCGTATCTACCAATCCAACATTTCCCCTATTATGAAATTCCACATTTTTACAATGGTAATTTTTAGAAAATTCCAAATTAAGACCAATTTCCTTCAAATATGCAATTGACTCTTGAACTGGGTTGTGTTAAATTCTAATTGGATGGGATTAATATTTTTTTCCAAAAAATGCAATCTCAATCCAATATCATTCCCAAAAAGGAGATGTGAAATCATGTCAGTTGTTGAAAAAGTTTTAGAGCAAGTCAAAAAAAGAAATCCAGGTGAAGCTGAATTTCACCAAGCAGTAGAAGAAGTTCTTCATTCATTAGAGCCTGTTATTGAAAATCATCCAGAGTATGTTGAAGCAGGAATTATCGACAGATTAGTTGAACCTGAAAGAGTTATCATGTTCAGAGTTCCTTGGGTTGATGATAATGGTAAGCCTCAAGTTAACAGAGGATTTAGAGTACAATTTAACAGTGCAATTGGACCTTACAAGGGAGGACTTAGATTCCATCCTTCTGTATACTTAGGAATTATTAAGTTCTTAGGATTCGAACAAATCTTTAAAAATTCATTAACTGGTCTTCCAATTGGAGGAGGTAAAGGTGGATCTGACTTCGATCCTAAAGGAAAATCTGATGGAGAAATCATGAGATTCTGTCAAAGTTTCATGACTGAACTTTATAGACACATCGGACAAGATCTAGACGTTCCAGCTGGAGACATTGGTGTTGGAGCTAGAGAAATCGGATACATGTTTGGACAATTCAAAAGAGTTAAGAATCAATACGAAGCTGGAGTTCTTACAGGAAAAGGTTTAACTTATGGTGGATCTTTAGTAAGAAAAGAGGCTACTGGATATGGACTTATCTACTTTGTAAGAGAAATGTTAGCAGCTCATAATAATTCTTTCCAAGGTAAATCTGTTGTTATTTCTGGTGCTGGTAACGTTGCTATCTACGCATGCGAAAAAGTTACTCAATATGGTGCTAAAGTTATCGCCATGTGTGACTCTTCTGGATACATAGTTGATGAAAAGGGTATCAACTTAGATACTATTAAGCAAATTAAAGAAGTGGAAAGAAAAAGAATTAAAGAGTATGTTAACTACCACCCAGAAGCTAAATACTTCGAAGGACAACAAGGAATTTGGGGAGTTAAGTGTGATATCGCTCTTCCATCTGCAACTCAAAATGATATCGACTTAGAAAATGCTAAGAAATTAGTTGAAAACGGAGTTTTAGCTCTTGGTGAAGGCGCTAATATGCCTTGTACAAATGAAGCTTTAGAGTATTTATTAGAAAAGGGAGTATTAGTTGGACCTGCTAAGGCTGCAAATGCTGGTGGAGTTGCTACTTCTGCTCTTGAAATGTCTCAAAACAGCATGAGACTTTCTTGGTCATTCGAGGAAGTTGATGCTAAATTAGACCAAATCATGGTTAACATCTTCGCTGCTGCTCAAAAGGCTGCTAAAGACTATGGTATGGAAGGTAACTACGTTGCTGGAGCAAACATTGCCGGTTTCTTAAAAGTTGCTGAATCTATGAAGGCTCACGGAATCGTTTAATAATATGAGTTGTTAAGGAGTAACCCTCGGTTACTCCTTTTTTAATATGTCACTTAATCCATATCCATATAGGAAAAATTTCTACTTATTATTTTTCGCCCTCTCCAACCAAAGGCCCTATTTCCATATTTTCTTTTAAAAGCCTTATTAGACATGTTATCTATTTCTCCTTTGTCTAAACTAGTAATAAGATTTTCTTTAAACTCCATAATATTAGTTTCTACTATATTTTCATTATGGGGACAAACCTGTTGGCATATATCACAACCAAATACCTTCTTTGCCATTTTTACCTTTTTAATTTCATCACGTGTTAGTTCTTCCTTTTTCTGAGTTAAATAAGATACACATTTTTTAGCATTCATACTAAAATCATCGTAAAGGGCCTCTCCTGGACAAGCTTCTATACATGCTCTACATTTTAAACAAGTCATATTTAAGGGCATATCTTCCTTGAAGGGATAATTATTAATCATATATCCAATAAAGGTATAAGTACCATATTTATCATTTATTAAACTTTGATTCAATCCAAAAAAACCTAATCCTGCCCTATAAGCCAAATATCTATCTGCTAAAGGGCCTGTATCTACAAAGGCTTCATATTTAAACCCTTCTATTTCATCACTTAAATACTTGCCTATTTCCTTTAGTTTTTCTTTAACCACCATATGATAATCTAATGCATAGGTGTAATTAGAAATATTACTATTCATATCCTTTATATAATAGGGAAAAAGACAAACTATAACGGATTTACAATCATCCATTATAAGTTTAGGGTCTATTCTCCTTTCTATTTTTTCTTCTTCCATTCCACTTAACCAATTATTTTTCTCTCTTCTTTCAATCATATTCTTTAATTCATCATAGGGGCCTATGGGAGCAATACCCACATATTCTATTCCCATGTAATTACAATATTTCTTTAATTTTACTTTCATTTTTCACTATCCTATCCTAATTTCTTCATCTAAATAAAAGGAGTATATTATTTTTTCTTTCACCCTTTTATTTAAAATTTTCTCAAGGGCTTTTTCGTAAAGATCTAATTGGGGTTTGTATTTCATTATTATCTCATGATTACTCTCCTTTATATAATCACTTTTATAATCAAGTAACACCAACCCTTCATCTTCCTCAAAATAGCAATCTATTATACCCTGAATAAGCATGTCTTCCTCACTTGTAGTATTTGGAATTATATCTTTAGGATTCATTACAAGGTTAAAGGGAACCTCCTTGTAAATAACCTTAGCCCCTTTAGTCCTTTTGCCTATATTAGATTGGAAAAAATTCCATATTTTATTTGAATCTAATACACTAGCTTCATCTTTAGTTAACAGCTCCTTATTTTTCATTTCCACTATTGCCCTATCTATATACTCTATAGAATCTACCCTTTTAAAATCTAAGTATTCCATTAAAGAATGGATTATTACACCCCTTTGAGCTCCTGTGAAAGCACTTTTACTTTCCATAAATTTAGGTTTTTTAACTAATGTGGGTATATGTATATCTTCTACACCCTTTATTGCAACCCTTTTTATTTCACTTACCGTTAGTTTAGATGGTATTTTACTTTCATCCTTATAAGAATATACCCAGTCTAATTTATGACCTATAATAGCATTCATAGAAGCTTCCTTACCCTCATATTCTTCCATTTTTTCTAACAATAACTTTTTTTGTTCTTCCTTATTCTTTTCTTCTATTTCCACATGTTTCTTACTTAGTAAATTAACTTTCCATTTAGATTCATCCTCTATTATATTCACTTCCATATTTTCTCTTAAACTTTCTAAATCCCCATGTCTAACAAGAAGGGGCCCTATCCAGTCCATATAAGAATGGGCCCTCAAAAGATTTGATACATTTTGAGATTTTTTCCACTTTTTAAGAGTTCTTTCTAAATCATTTATACCTCCCACTAGAATTAATTTATCTTTAGCCCTAGTCAAGGCCACATATAATACCCTCATTTCTTCCGATAGACTTTCCCTTTTGATTCTATTTTTCATGGCTATTTTAGCAATAGTATCCATTTCTATTCTCATTTTAGGGTCCACATACTTAGGTCCTAATCCTAAATCTTTATGAAGCAATAAAGGGTTATTAGTATCTCTTAAATTAAACCTCTTTCCCATTGCTCCCACAAATACTACAGGAAACTCTAGGCCTTTACTTTTGTGTATACTCATTATTCTAACCACATTATCATTTTCACCTAGGGATTTGGCCTCTCCTAAATCACCACTACTATTTTTCAATTTATCCACATACTTAATAAAATTAAACAATCCTTTAATAGTTGTACTTTCAAATTGCTTTGCCTTATCTATTAATAATCTCAAATTAGCTTGCCTTTGAATTCCCCTAGGAATGGACCCTATATAGTTATAGTAGTTAGTCTCTATATATAGCTTATCTATAAACTTATCTATAGGAATATATATGGCTTCCTTCTTCCAATTATCTAATTCACTTATAAAGGCCTTGCATTTTTCACTTAAATCATCTTTCTTTTCACCTATATAGGAATTCACTGCATGAAAAAAGGTTCCACTTTTATTTTCTATTCTTATCTTTATAAGTTCTTCCACACTGAATTTACCAATGGGTGACTTCATAACACTAATAAGGGGAATGTCCTGCATTTTATTGTCTATTACCTTCAAAAAGTTCATAAATAGGTCTATCTCTAAGGTTTCAAAATAACCGCTATTAGTATCTGCATACACGGGTATGCCCTCTTCCATCAACACTTCCATATAAGATGCGGCCCAATTCCTTGTGTTTCTAAGCAGTATGACCATATCATTATATTGAACTTTTCTATATTCTTCTTTTTTATAATCATATATTTCCTTTTCCAATAATTCTTTTATTCTTTTAGCCACAACCTTAGCTTCAATTTGAGTATATTCTAATTCTTCCACTTCATCTATTATTTCTTCACTAGATTTTTTATCTATTAGATTCACTTCTATTTCAGAATCTTCCATAGGCTTCTTTTCAAATCCCTCGTAAAGATAAGCCCCCTCATCATAATCTATTTCTCCTAAAACTTTGCTCATTATGTTTTTGAATATGTAATTTATTCCATCTATTACTTCTTTTCTACTTCTGAAGTTTTTACTTAAATCTATTCTTTTATTTAAACTATCTTCGTCCTTACTAAAGTTCTCATACTTACCTATGAACAAGGATGGGTCTGCTAACCTAAATCTATATATACTTTGCTTTACATCCCCTACCATAAACATATTGTCCTGTCTTTTTATAAAATTAAGAATAGTTTCTTGAACTATATTACTATCTTGGTATTCATCCACAAATATATATTCAAATCTCCTTTCATACTCCTTAGCCACTTCCCTATTAGATAAAATTTCAAGGGCGTAATGTTCTAAATCATTAAAATCCACAATGCCCTTTTCATTCTTCTTTTCTTTATATAATTTTTCAAAATCACATACAAGGTCACATAGATAGGCCATGCATGGATATAGTTCCTTTAAATTTTCCACAAATTCCTTTGGACTTTTATTTAAAATATTTTTTCTTATATCATCTACAATATCCTTTCCCTGTTGCCTAATTTCCTTAAACTCTTCCTTTAAATTGTCATCAACATCTTTACTAACTCGTCCTAACCTCTTATAAGATACACTGCTTAATATTTTATAAAAGTAATCTAAATCTATCTTGAAAGCTTCCATCAACTCATGAACTAGGCCTATATCACTATTTGCCGCCTCTTCATAGGCAATGGGTCCAAAGGGCTTATTACATATATCCTTCGCCTCTAAAAACATTTCACGTGCTCCAGATAAACCAATATTTATTTGGTTTATAATTTCCTTATACCAACTATTTTCATATATACTTTTCATGTCTAAGTCAAATTCTAAAACTTTCCTTTTTAACCACTTTTGTGGATAGGGTTGACTTTGAATAAATTCATATAAGGTAAGTACTATTTCTTGTAATGGTATATCTTCCCTATTCCCTCCAAACCGTTCTACCAACCCTACAAATTCTTCATTTTCCCTTCTGTATTCTTCCTCAAAGATTTCTTCTAGAGATTCTCCTTTCATAATATTAGTTTCTGTAATATCTCCTATTCGAAAATTAGGATCTATATTAATTAAATGAAAATACTTCCTTACTACCTCTATGCAAAAGGAATGTATAGTACTTATGGAAGCCTTATTAAGCAATGGAATTTGTCTTCTCAAATGCTTATCCTTAAAATCCGTCTTCTCCAGTTCTTTACTTATGGCATTTCCTATCCTTTCGCGCATTTCTCCCGCTGCAGCATTGGTAAAAGTAACAATTAATAATTTATTTATATCTATTTTATCCTTAGTTATTAGATTTATTATTCGCTCCACTAACACAGCAGTTTTTCCAGAACCAGCCGCTGCTGATATGAGTAAATTACTTTCTCTCCCATCTATGGCCTCTTGTTGATCTTTTGTCCACTTAACCACTTTTCTTCATCTCCTTAGTTATGCCTGTATATACTCTTCTTATATTTTATATCATATTTTAATATTCACCTAATCAATATTAGAATTAATTATTTTTTGTATATTGAGCTCCATTAAAACTATATTTTTCTCTTTGAAATGATTAAAAATACGAAATTCCATCATAAAAAATTCATTATTTTAAATTTTTTATTTCAATCTCATGCAGGAGCTAAACCCTGTTCTTTACTTAATTTTATATATTTTCCATCACAAAGAAAACTTCATTCCATTTAGAATTTTTCCAAAATTCTTTATTTAACATCTAGAAATTATTCACATTTGATGGTACAATAAAATCACCAGTAAATATATTTTTTAATTTTCTATCTATTCAAACAATAACCAACACATCTAAAAACAATCTTTTATAAACACATTTCGAAATACCATATATATAAATATAAAATAAAAATTTTTTTAGGATGATTTTTTTTGAAAGGGTTATACTAAAGGCAAGTCAACCACGTTTTATTCAGTAATTCCGTATTACTGTATAATAAATTTTATTGAAGGGGGAGACATAATATGGCTCAAATAGTTGATGCTCTGAATGGTCTCGTTTGGAGTAAAGCACTAATTTATTTATGCTTAGGCGTTGGCCTATATTTTTCTTTTGCGATGCGCTTTTTACAAGTGCGACACATTAAAGAAATGGTTAGACTGTTAATGGATGGGGGAGATTCAGAACAAGGTATATCTTCATTCCAAGCACTAGCTGTTTCTGTTTCTGGACGTGTTGGTACAGGTAACATTGCCGGGGTTGCTACTGCAATCGCACTTGGTGGACCTGGTGCAGTATTTTGGATGTGGGCAATCGCCTTCCTAGGTGCGGGTTCCGCTTACGTAGAGTCTGCATTAGCACAGATTTACAAGATAGAACAGGATGGAGAATATCGTGGAGGTCCTGCCTATTACTTCGAAAAAGGTTTAGGAATGAAATGGTATGGAATCACATTTGCCATTGCGACAATAATAGCAATGCTTCTATTACCAGGTGTTCAATCTAACTCTATAGCTGCCGGTTTAAATAATGCCTTTGGCATTAGTCCAACTATAACTGGTGGAGGTTTAGTAGTTGTTTTAGCTATCATCGTATTTGGTGGAGTTAAGCGTATAGGTAAAGTTGCTGAGATAGTTGTACCTTTCATGGCTATAGCTTATATCTTAGTTGCAGTTGTAATTGTTGTTATGAACATAAGCGAATTACCAAGAGTTTTCTCTTTAATCGTGAGAAGTGCCTTTGGTGCCGATGCTGCATTTGGTGGTATTATAGGTATGGCAATTTCTTGGGGTGTAAAACGTGGTATTTACTCAAACGAGGCTGGTCAAGGTACTGGACCGCAAGCTGCTGCTGCTGCTGAAGTTTCTCATCCTGCTAAACAAGGTTTAGTTCAAGCATTTTCTGTATATATTGATACATTATTCGTATGTTCTGCAACTGCATTTATGATCCTAATCACAGGTACTTATAACGTTGAAAATCCTGCTGGCGGATACATTGTAGAGAAAATGCCAGGAGTAGCTATCGGTCCTGCTTATACTCAAGCAGCAGTTGAATCCATGTTCCCTGGATTCGGTAGTGCCTTTGTTGCAATATCACTGTTATTCTTCGCATTCACCACTTTAATGGCTTACTACTACATTGGTGAAACTAATGCAGCATACCTAAATGTAAAAGGTGATAAGCCCTGGTTGCTCACTGGATTTAGAGTTTTAATATTAGTAGCTACTTTCTATGGTGCTGTTAAAGCTGCTGGTTTAGCTTGGGGACTTGGAGATTTAGGTGTTGGTATCATGGCTTGGTTAAACATAGTGGGTATTATCATGTTAAGAAAACCTGCATTTGCTTCTTTAAAAGATTACGAAGAGCAAAAGGCTGCTGGAAAAGACCCTGTTTTCGATCCTGTTAAACTCGGAATTGAAAATGCAACTTTCTGGGAAAATAGAAATGCAAAAGGTAAAAGATTAGATAAATAAATAGATAAATAAAAATAAAGATTATTAAAATCAGGATGAATAAAAAATTAGAGTAAGTAAAAGGTTGTGTCTATGACACAACCTTTATTTATTCTCTTCTCTTATTTTTCTAACAACTTCATCCTTAGATAATTTTTTTATATTTTTATAACTATTATCATGAAAAGCCGTATCGAATTCGCATATGGTTGAATATAGGCAATAATCACAGGCCCTTTTAGTTCCATTTTTACAAGGTAATATTTCTATATTTCCCTTCATCATTTCATAACTTATTTCTTTAACTAGGTTTTTCACATGTTTTATTAAATTCTTGAAGGTTTCCCCATCTATGGCAGAGGATCTCCCATCCACCTCTCCCTTTTTACTTAATCTGACAGGAAGAATATCTGAATATCCATCTATATTTTTATCCATTTGCCTTATAATATTTACATCCTTTAAAACTAATCCCTTCATTTTTAATTTTTTCTTAATTTCCCTTTCAATAAGGTCCTTAACCTTTTCATCTGTCTTAATTAAAGGATCATCAATTTTAAAATAGAATATTCCAGCTGGCTTTTTATGGGGTTGACTTTTAAGTATAGCCTCTAAATATATTATTAGTTGTAGTTGAATACCATTATATACATCAGACAAGCTAAATTCCTTATTCCCAGATTTATAATCTATTATTTTAATATATTCACTATCTTCTTCGTTAAAAATATCAACCCTGTCTATTCTACCCTCTAAATATATTTTTTCACCCTCTGATAACTCAATTTCAATTGGAGGATATTTCTTGTTTATACCAAAAGCCACTTCATATTCCTCTGGCTTAAAGCCCCCTTCTCTTAAATGATCCGTTAAAGTCCAAATGGCCCTTTTGCTAATTCGTTTTAATTTTTTCACTAAATACTTATATCTATTAGAACTCAACATAATTCCATTCCTATATTGAGGAATTATATGATCTATTACCTCTTCTACAATTTCTCCACTTTCCTCTTCCTTTAAGTCTTTCCAATCTATAGAATCATTTTTCAATTTATCTGTAAATTTTTCCATAGACTGATGGAATAATTCTCCCACATCTGGACTTTTTATCTCAAATATTTTTCTTTCCTCTGGCCTTAATCCATAGCGTATAAAATGGGAAAAGGGGCAATTAACAAATTTTTCAAGTCTCGATACACTAGCATGTATTGGCACATTGTATAAATTTTTTGCATCCCTTTCATATATATAATTTTCTTTATTCTTATAGAACAATCCATTTATCACCTGTTCACTTAAATCCTTCCATCCAGGTTCATTCTTATACCAATTGTATACATGAAACCAGTTTTCACTAATGTCATTTCCATCCACATAATTTCGTAAATTTTCCACCAAATATTTAAAGGTACTATTTGGCCTAGTTACTAAACTCAAATTTAAATCTTCATAGGACATATCGCTTTTTTCTATCAATTTGGGAAATATCTTTTTAATTCTATCTATTAATATGGATGGTCTTAAAGCCTTCCCTTCCTCATTAGCCAAAGGATAACTTATCCATAGATATTCTGTAGGTTTTCCTAAGGACGAATATATGGTAAATCTCTCCTCTAGGGATTTTTTATTATCATCATAATAAATAGGTATGTCCATATTTCTCATAAAAAGCCTCTCTTCACTAGAAAGAATCTTATCATCTTCCCTTTTCTTAGGTAGAATACCATCATTTACACCTACCACAAACAGGGCTTTTATATCATGACTTTTAGACCTGGATATATTACCTACTAGGACCTGATCTATAGTTGTAGGTATTATTCCCACTTCTGTGGCCTCAAATCCCGATTCTAATATTTTTATAAAGTCCTTTAAACTCATCCTCCTAGTTCCCATTATTTCTACTAGTTGGTCTAAGGTTTCCATTAATATGTTCCAGATTTGTGTATTTTCATTCATATAATCATAAAGTTTTTCGTCCTTTAAATAGTCTATAAACCCCTGAAATTTATAAAAAAGCTCAACTTTTTCTAAAAACTTGTAAACTCCCCTTGTTATGGTTTCCACAGTCTTTTTTCCTTTAAATTTTTCTTCTAAAAATTCCAGGTCCTCCACTAGAGTTTTTCTAATTTTATTTAATGATTCTAAATCATATTCCCCTTCACCATATTTAAATGGAAACTTCCACCTATCTCCCCTTATGCCGTATTTTAGCACATAATTTTCTATCAATTCACCCTCCTGTGGTGAGATCCTAGTAAATCCAGTTTTTATATATCTAAACATATCTTCATACCTATAATTTTTCTGTATAACAAGCAAGGCTGACAGTATGAACTCTATTATGGGATTGTTCATTATTTTTCTTTTTTGGTCTAAGAATATGGGAATATCATATTCCTTAAATACCCTTTCAATAATTCTAGAATATTTGTCCATATCATTTGATACTACAGCAATATTCCTTAATCTATAATTTTTATCCCTTATTAGTTCTATAATTTTACTAGCCACATATTCAATTTCAACATAAATATTCCTTCCATGAAATATATCTAGATTTTCCACTTCCCTCTTATAGGTTTTATAGGGATATGCATATATGTTTTTTTCTAAGTGACTTATTTCTTCTGATTTTTGTAAATAATCAAGTCTTTGACTGTCTAAATTTATTATATTTATACAAGAACTATATCCTTCATCCTCTATAATTCTTATTATTCTTCTATAATTATCTTCACATAAAGTAAATATGTCCCTGTCATTTCCATGGCCCATAGTAAAGGTCATAGTTAGACTATCTACCTTATTAATTATTTTTCTTATAATTTCATTCATTTGAATAGTGAAATTTGAAAATCCATCTATCCATACATGGGAATTTTTAAGAAAATCTCCTTCTCCAATTTTTTCTATTAATAGATTTAAAAAATTTTCCGTATCTATATATTTCCCCTCTAAATAATCTTCAAAGTTTTCATATATTAAAGATATATCTTGAAGCTTTTGAGAAATAATAATATTTTCATCCGTATGTTCTAATTCCTTATCAAGATCCTTAGGCATAATATTGTTTTGTTTAAGCTCTCCTATAAGCTCATTTATCCTGTTAATAAACCCATCCTGATGGGAACTTTTCTTATAAATTGTCAAATTTTTATTGTTCTCTAGGACTATTTTTTTTAAAATCATATTTTTTCCCAAATCATTTATAAAAGTTCTAGTTATACCTCCTGCTTCCCTTAAAACCTTATGGGCAAGTCTAGTAAAACTAAGTACTTCAATATTAATAATACCCTTTAGTTTTAGCTTTTTTATCAAATCCCTTTCCGTCTCTAGGGTAAATTGTTCTGGAACTATTAGTATTAATTTTTTTTCTTCTTTCTTTAGCTTATCTAATATATCTCTAAATACAAAATCTGTCTTTCCCCCACCAACTCTTGATCTTATTAGTTTTATTTCCCTTGGCATAGAATCACCTCAAATTTATTATAACATTTTTTAGTATAGTCATAGTCTTCATCTTATATGTAGATTTCGTAACACTAAGTTTTCTTTATACAGCAACTTGCCTATAAGGGAAAATATATTGAAAATCTTTGGAACCCTGGAACGTCACAACATCCTATGCTACTCCAACATGACACATGAACCTATATCCGAAGATTCACGCTTTCGCTTGTGACAAGGACTTGGGTGGAAAAGATTTTCAATATATTTTCCTGAAATAGGCCCATATAAAGCAAGTTTATACACCAGAAATCTATAAAAAATCCATACCATGGATTTTTTTTCCCTCAATGTGTTATACTTTTATAAGACTTATGCCTAAGTTACAAAATTTTAGGAGGTATTTTTCTTGGATTTCTCTTTCTTTAAAGATTTAGATATAAATTTAAGTGAAACACAAAAAAAAATAGTTAAACACAAAAATGGACCTGCCTTAGTCTTAGCCGTACCTGGTGCTGGTAAAACTACTACTTTAATATGTAGAACTGCATATCTTTTACTTAAACATAAGATAAAAGCAGAAAACATATTATCCATAACCTTTTCCCGTGCCTCTGCAAAGGACATGAAGGCTAGATTTTATTCCATTTTTAAGGATAAATTTAGTGATAAAATCTATTTTGCAACTATACACCAACTTTGTTTAAAAATAATAAATAGATACTATTATAGAAAAAATATATCCTTTAAGATACTAGATTCTAAAGACACCATATCTAAGAATCATTTAATAAGAAAAATATATTATGATATAAATCATAAGGGACCATCTGAGGATACTCTAGAACAAATATCTAATTCCATTAGTCTAGTGAAAAATTTAATGATACCTAAAGAACAGTTTTCCTTCCATGATTTTAGTGTGGAGCATTTTTCTAGTATATATGAAAAATATGAAGAATATAAAAAACAAAATCGTATAATAGATTTTGATGATATGCTCACAGTTGCCTATAAAATACTAAAAAGTGATGAAAACCTACTTAGTCAGTATAGGAATCAATACAAATACATTCAGGTGGATGAAGCTCAAGATACGTCTAAAATACAGCACGAAATAATAAAATTATTATCAAGTCCTAATAACAATCTATTCATGGTTGCTGACGATGATCAAAGTATATATGGTTTTAGGGGAGCTTGCCCCTTGGAACTCCTTGATTTTTCAAATACTTATAAGGATAGTCAGATTTATTTCTTAGAAGAAAATTATCGTTCCTCTAAGGAAATAGTTAATATAAGTAACGAGTTTATAAAAAGTAACTCTAGCAGATATAATAAAAATATATTTACACAAAATGAAGAATTTCTTCCTGTAAATATAATAAAAGTCCATGATAGTTTAGACCAGATAAACT
Source organism: Anaeromicrobium sp. (assembly GCF_025210435.1). Taxonomy (GTDB): domain Bacteria; phylum Bacillota; class Clostridia; order Peptostreptococcales; family Thermotaleaceae; genus Anaeromicrobium. The sequence continues at coordinate 34,431 of NZ_JAOART010000135.1, read as the reverse complement.
TCATAATAGAACACTTAAATTCATCAAAAGAAAAAACAGCCATTTTATATAGGAATAATATATCTGCCCTACCCTTAATTGATAAATTAAATAAAAACAGTATAGACTTTTTCATTCACGGATTTAAATCTAACTACCTAACCCACTGGATAACTAAGGATATACTTGCCTTTTTAGATTTATCCTTAAATCACTATGATTTAGAATCCTTTGAAAGGATATATTATAAAATGAACGGATATATTTCTAAGGCATCCGTTTCTTATATAAAGAACAACCCTAAATCCATTACGGTTTTTGATTATCTAATAGGTTTCCCAGGCCTTAAATCCTATCAAATAAAAAATCTTAATAGGATAAAAGATTCCTTTAATGCCCTATGTAAAATGACTCCCTATGAGTCCCTAGAATTCATTGAAAATGATTTGGCCTATCATAATTATTTAGAATCAAATTGTACTAGATTAAAATCCAGTTATGAAAATGCAGTATTGTTATTTAGTCATTTAAAATTATTAGCTATAGATGAGCCTAATATAGTATCCTTTATGGAAAGACTAAGTGAAATTCCTAAAATTGCATCTAAATCTAAGGAAAATAAAAACATAGTACTATCCACGGTTCATTCAGCTAAAGGCCTGGAGTATAATCGAGTTTTTATCATAGATTTAATAAAGGGTCAATTTCCTAGCATGAGTAATTTAGATGAGGAAGATGAGGATAACATTTCTTATTTAGAAGAAGAAAGAAGATTATTTTATGTGGCCATGACCAGGGCAAAGGAAAACCTGTCCATAGTCTGCCCCACATTTCAAAATGGTAGATATATTAAACCTTCCATATTTATAGATGAAGTTAATGGAACCAAATTAAAAGACTATATCAACAGAACAAATTGGTCTCCAAAGACAACAATACAAAAACACGATGAAGATACTTCTAAGAATCACCCCTATGAAGAAGGAGAAGTTATAAATCACACTAAGTTTGGTATAGGAATAATCCTTCACATAAATGGTGATCTTATGAAAATAGATTTCAACTCTATAGGAACAAGGATTTTATCTATAGACATGTGCATGGAACAAGATCTAATAGATTAAGGCATATGAATTTCTTAATCTTGACCCTCATTTTTAGTTATTTTTTTAACATTCTTCCCTATAATTTCATGATTTTTTCATGAATAGGTTTTCATATAAAGGGTATTTTTTCTATATGAGGTATTATATTTAAACGAGTTGTATTTATACCTCTATCTATTGTATAATATAATCTATCGATAAAATATAAACAATCTACCATGGGGTTGGTTATTATATTTTCAATATTATCTAAAACCTCTAATATACTTTTCATAACCTTCACATGATAAAACTATAAAAACAAATATATGTAAGGGGGAAATATTCATGAAAAAAAATACAATATTGATGATTCTAGATGGATATGGAATCAATGAATCAGAAAAGGGTAATGCTGTAAAATTAGCTAACACACCTAATTTAGATCAATTAACTGAAAATTATCCTACAAGTATTATACAAGCAAGTGGACTCCATGTTGGATTACCTGATGGACAAATGGGAAATTCAGAAGTAGGTCACTTAAATATTGGAGCCGGAAGAATTGTATATCAAGAACTTACAAGAATAACTAAAGCTATTGAAGAAAAAACTATCTTTGAAAATGCTTCTCTATTAAAGGCTGTTAAAAGTGCTAAGGATAATAATAGTGCATTGCACTTATGGGGATTATTATCTGATGGTGGAGTTCACAGTCACAACACTCACCTTTATGCTCTTTTAAGACTTGCCAAAGAAAATGGTCTAGAAAAAGTATATATTCACCCATTCCTAGATGGACGTGACGTTCCGCCTTCAAGTGCTAAGAGCTACATTTCTCAACTTGAAGAAAAATTAGAAGAAATAGGTATTGGTGAAATCGCTACCATAAGTGGACGTTTCTATGCAATGGATAGGGATAACCGTTGGGAAAGGGTTGAAATGGCTTACAATGCCCTAGTTTTAGGAGAAGGAGAAATTGCATCTACCCCTATAGAAGCCGTTGAAAATTCTTATTCTAAGGACCAGCTAGATGAATTTGTTAAACCAACTGTTATATTAAAAGATGAAGTACCTGTTGCTACTGTTAAGGAAAATGACTCTATTATTATGTTTAACTTTAGACCTGATAGGGCTAGGGAAATAACTCGTACCTTTGTAGATAGTACCTTTAATGGATTTGAAAGAAAAAAAGGATTCTTCAAAGTAAACTACGTTTGTATGACTCAATACGATGCTTCCATGCCTAATGTCCACGTGGCATTTAAGCCTCAAACATTATTAAATACATTAGGTGAGTATGTATCAAACTCAGGGCTTAAACAACTTAGAATAGCAGAAACAGAAAAATATGCCCACGTTACATTCTTCTTTAATGGTGGTGTAGAAGAACCTTATAAGGGTGAAGATAGAATATTAATTCCATCTCCAAAGGTTGCCACTTATGATATGCAACCTGAAATGAGCGCTAATGAAGTAACTGAAAAATTAGTTGAACAAATAGAAAAGGAAGATTATGATTTAATAATAGTTAACTTTGCTAATCCAGATATGGTAGGACATACGGGAGATATTCCTGCTGCAGTAAAGGCCATTGAAGCAGTAGATATATGTGTAGGTAAAGTGGTAGATGCTACTTTAAAGACCAGTGGACAAATACTAATAACAGCAGACCACGGTAATTCAGATGAAATGTTAGATTCAAATGACAATGTGGTTACTGCCCATTCTACTAACCCAGTTCCATTAGTATTAGTTAAGGAAAATTGTAACTTTGAGTTAAAGGACGGTAAATTAGCTGATTTAGCACCTACTTTACTATCTCTTATGAATTTAGATAAACCCATAGAAATGTCTGGAGAATCATTACTAGTGGATATGAAAGATTTAGCCCTAGAAAATGCATAAAGTTGGAGCTGCTTTGCAGCTCTTTTTTATGTTTATTAATCAGAGTATTTCGAATTTTTTCCAATTAGATTGTATATGTGGAATCTTTTCTGAATTTTCAGACACCATTGCCCTTCCTTTTTGATGAATTATAGCATGTTTTATTTCCTTTTTCAGAATATTCTGTGTTTCATTTTTGTATACATGTATTTTTTTGTGCATTCCACTGGTTTGTCCACTTATCTCCCTAAATTTTAAATTTTCCCATGCAATTTCCATTATTTTAAATTGTATTTTTTGAAATTTTTTCATTGTTTGTCTCACAAAGTATGTTATAATGGTTTTATTAATTTCACGTAGATAAAGAAAAATATAAAAGAATTTTTAAATTTATTTTATTTTTAACTTCTCTAATCGACTGAATTTTCTAGTATTTCTACCAAAGGGAGTGTGTATTATGGAATGTTGTTGTATGGATTTTAAAGAATTAGATCCAGTTATAGACAAGTATAAAGATTCTAAAGGAAGTTTGATAACTGTACTTCAAAAGGCACAAGATATTTATGGTTATCTACCAGAAAAGGTATTAATGTATATTGCAGAAGAATTATCGGTAAAACCTGCTAAGGTATATGGAGTTGCAACTTTTTATACCCAGTTTAGATTAAAACCTGTAGGAAAGTATTTAATAATGTTATGTCAAGGTACTGCATGTCACGTTAACGGGTCTAAGGCCGTTGAAAATGCATTATGTGAAGAACTTGGTGTAAACGAAGGTCAAACCACTGAAGATGACCTATTTACACTAAATAACGTTGCCTGTTTAGGTTGTTGTAGTTTATCTCCTGTTATGATGATTAATGGAGAAACCTACGGAAATCTTACACCTAAATCAGCAAGGGATATTATTAAAGATATCAAGGCTCAAGAAGAAAGTAACAAGGGGGTATAAAAGGTGAAAGTTATTATCGGACAAGGAAGTTGCGGTATTGCAGCTGGTGCTAACAAAGTATACTCATTGTTTAAAGAAGAAATAGATAACTCTAACATAGCAGCTACCATATCTACAACAGGATGTATTGGTATGTGTTATCTTGAACCGATTATTGATTTAGTTGAGAATGATAAAAAATTCACTTATGTTAAGGTAACCGAAGAAATGGCTAAGGAAATAATCGAAAAACACATAAAAAATGGTAATCCTATAAATGAGTATTTAATGGATGATATTTCTTCTAACATTTTAAATTCTCAAAGTAGAATTGCCCTTAGAAATTGCGGTATCATAAACCCTGAAAATATAGATGAATATACAGAAATCCATGGTTATAAGGCTATTCAAAAATGCTTAAAGGAAATGACTCCTGATGAAGTTATTGAAGTAATCAAAGTTTCTGGCCTTCGCGGCCGTGGAGGAGCAGGATTCCCCACATGGTTTAAATGGAATGCAGCTAAAAACAGTAAAGCTACTCCAAAGTATATAGTATGTAATGCAGATGAAGGAGATCCAGGAGCATTTATGGATAGATCTGTTTTAGAAGGAGATCCTCATAACCTAATTGAAGGAATGATGATTGGTGCTTATGCTATGGGAGCTGAAGAAGGTATTGTATATGTACGTGCTGAATATCCATTAGCTATAGAAAGATTACAATTAGCAATCGAGCAAGCTCGACAAAAGGGTTTCTTAGGAAAGGATATCTTTGGAATCAAGGGACTTAACTTTGACTTAAGGATCAAAGCAGGTGCTGGTGCTTTTGTATGCGGTGAAGAAACTGCATTAATAGCATCCCTTGAAGGCGAACGTGGTATGCCTCGACTTAAACCTCCATTCCCTGCTCAAAAGGGATATTGGCAACAACCTACTAATATTAATAATGTTGAAACCTTCGCAAATGTCCCTTGGATACTATTAAACGGCGGAGAAGCCTTCTCTAGTATGGGGACGGAGAAGTCTAATGGAACTAAAGTTTTCGCTTTAACTGGTAAGATTAAAAACGGTGGACTTGTGGAAGTTCCAATGGGAATAAGTTTAAAAGAAGTTATATACAACATTGGAGGCGGAATTAAAGATAATAAGGAATTTAAAGCAGTTCAAATGGGTGGACCTTCAGGTGGATGTATTCCTAAGGAACTTATCGAAACTTCCGTTGATTATGAGTCAATAAATAAAACTGGTGCCATAATGGGTTCTGGTGGAATGGTAGTAATGGATGAAACCACATGTATGGTTGATATGGCTAGATTCTTCTTACAATTTACTCGTGAAGAATCTTGTGGTAAGTGTATCCATTGTAGAATAGGTACTAAAAGAATGTTAGAAATCCTTACTCGCATATGTAATGGTGAAGGTAAAGAAGGAGATATAGAATTATTAGAAGATTTATCCATAAAGATAAAAGAAGGTTCCCTATGTGGTCTAGGTCAAACTGCACCAAACCCAGTTTTAACTACTATTAAATATTTTAGAAATGAATATGAAGATCATATTTTAAATAAGAAGTGTACGGCTAAACAATGTACTGAACTTCTTACTTACACAATTACAGACAAGTGTATCGGATGTACCCTTTGTAGCAGAAATTGTCCTGTTGATGCAATTTCTGGTAGTGTTAAAACAAAACATACTATTAATGAGGATACTTGTATCAAATGTGGCAAATGTATGGCCGCTTGTAAATTTGATGCAATAGTAATTGACTAAGGAGGCATTTATTATGGCACAAATACGTCTTAATATAGATGGTAAAGAAGTAATAGGCCACGAAGGCCAAACTATTTTAGATATAGCTAAAGAAAACGATGTATATATCCCAACCCTTTGTTATGACTCTAGGGTTGAAATATATGGTTCTTGCGGCCTTTGTGTAGTTGAAGTTGAGGGAATTCCTAAACTCCTACGTTCTTGTGCAACTAAGGCATCTGCTAACATGGTAGTAACTACAAAGTCTACTCGTATAAAAGAATCAAGAAAAACTGCTTTAGAATTATTATTATCAGACCACACTGGAGATTGTAGACCTCCCTGTGTGTTAGCATGTCCTACTAATACGGATTGTCAAGGTTATGTGGGTCTTATAGCTAACAAACAATATGATGAAGCATTAAAATTAATAAAGGAAGAACTACCTCTTCCAGCTAGTATTGGTAGAGTTTGCCCTCACCCATGTGAAGATGCCTGTAGACGTAAATTAACTGATGAATCCGTATCTATTGCTTGGTTAAAGAGCTTCGTAGCTGATATTGATTTAAATGGCGTAGAAAAACATATGCCAAAGATTAAAGAATCTACTGGAAAGAAAGTGTCTATAGTAGGTGGAGGCCCTGGTGGTTTAACTGCTGCTTACTATTTAACCAAAGAAGGTCATGATGTAACTATATATGAAGCTATGCCTAAGTTAGGTGGAATGCTGAGATACGGAATTCCTGAGTATAGACTTCCTAAGGCAGTTTTAGATAAGGAAATCCAAATAATAGAATCAATGGGCGCAAAATTAGTACCTAATACTAGATTAGGAAAGGATTTATCCTTTGAATCTTTACAAAACTCATCCCATGCTGTTGTTTTAGCAATTGGTGCTTGGAATAGTAGCTCTATGAGGTGTGAAGGTGAAAATTTAGATGGAGTAATGGGGGGTATTGACTTCCTAAGAAAAGTTGTAACTAACGAACATATGAAAGTTGGAGAAAAAGTTGCCGTAGTAGGTGGAGGAAACACTGCTATGGACGCTTGTAGAACTGCTATTAGACTTGGGGCTAAGGAAGTTTACAACATATATCGTAGGACAGAAGCTGAAATGCCAGCTGAAGAAATAGAGATAGTTGAAGGTAAAGAAGAAGGTGTAATCTTTAAGAGCCTTGTAAACCCAATTGAAGTAATAGGTGAAGATGGAAAGGTATCTAAGATTCGTCTTCAAAAAATGAAGCAAGGTGAACCTGATGCTAGTGGTAGAAGACGTCCTATCCCTATTGAGGGTGAAGAAGAAACATTAGACATTGATACTGTAATAGTAGCAATAGGCCAAGGGGTAACTCCTGAAGGATTAGATAATGTAGAACTTACTAAGTGGAATACTATAATAGCAGATGAAAATACTTTTAGAACTAATTTAGAAGGAGTTTTCGCCATTGGAGATGCTACAAATAAAGGTGCTAGCATTGCCATTGAAGCAATTGGTGAAGGTAAGAAAGCTTCTCATATAATAAATAGCTATCTACATGGCATGGAAGTGGCTTATGAAAAGCCTTACTATGTGGAAAGAAATGATCTTACTGAGGAAGATTTCGCTGATAAAGAAAAGAAACACAGACCTCATATGAGACATTTACTTCCTGAAGAAAGAAATACTAACTTTAACGAAATAGTTTCAGGTTATACGGAAGAGCAAGCTATAGAAGAGGCTAGTAGATGTTTAGAATGTGGTTGTCATGATTATTTTGAGTGTAAGCTTATTGATTATGCTAATGATTATAAAGTTAAACCAGAGAGATTAGCTGGAGAAGTTCACAATAGAAAAGTTGATAACTCTCATCCATTTATTGATAGAAATCCTGATAAGTGTATCTTATGTGGATTATGTGTAAGGGTTTGTGATGAAGTTATGGGTGTTGGTGCTCTAGGATTAGTTGATAGAGGATTTGATACTATAGTAAAACCTGCCCTTGATAAACCACTAAAAGACACTAATTGTATCTCTTGTGGTCAATGTATAAGCGTATGTCCAACAGGAGCATTAGGAGAAAAATCTCCTATGGATAAATTTGTACCACTTAAGACAGAAGAATCTAACCATGTATGTTCTCACTGTAGTGTTGGATGTAACATGACCCTACACACTAAGGGAGATTTAGTAGTTAGATCTGTTCCTAATAAGAATAGTAAGGTTGACAATGGATTATTATGTGTTAAAGGTAGATTTGGTTTTGATTTACACAAACATGGGGATAAAATTGATTCTGCTCTTGTTAGAAAAAATGGTTCATTAGAAAAAGTGACTATGAATGAAGGACTATTAACTGTTGCTAAGAAAATACAAAGTTTAAAGTTCTTGTATGGTTCTGACTCCATAGGAGTATCTATTTCTGATAAATATTCTAATGAAGAAATACACATGATTTCTAGGTTTGCTAAGGAAGTAATAAAAACTAATAACATTTTCTCTTTCAATAGATTATCAGAGGGTGTAGAAGATGTTATAGGTTATGACTCTTCTACTAGTAAATATGATGAACTATTATCTACTGATACAATTCTTTTAGTTGGTGCTGATATTATGAAAGAATTCCCTGTAGTAGGTACTAAGATTAAAAGAGCAGTAAAAAATAATACTAAACTATTAATTATAAATCCTGAAGCTACTACAGCTGATGAATGGGCTCATAGGAGTTTCTACCCAGAGAATAATACTTTATTCTTAAATGAAGTTTTAAAAGCTTTAGTTGACCTAGGTGCTGTGCCTAAGGATGCAGATAATTTTAATGAGTTAAAAGAAAGCTTAGAAGGTATAACTCCAAGTAATGAAGCTAAAGAAATGGCTAATGTTTACTTTAATTCTAAGAAGGCCATGATTGTATTTGGTCAAAACAATATTAGTACTTCTGCTGCTAAATTATTAGCTAATATGGCCGTTGTAACTAATCACATAGGTTGTGCACGCTCTGGTTTAATCCAACTTAAGCCAAATTGTAATAGTCAAGGTTTATCAAACCTAAATATTAGTGGTTTTGAAAATGCAGTTGAAAAAATTAATGATGGAAGTATTAAATCCTTAATCACATTTGGTGAAAACATTCCAACTTCTGTAAGTAAAGACAATCTAGACTTCTTAGTAGTACTAGATCAATACACTAACGATACTACAGATAGTGCCCATGTGGTATTACCTTCTGCTAGCCTATTAGAATCTAGAGGAACTTATACTAACTCAGAAGGCACAACACAAAAGATTAATAATCATAAATCTTTAGGTAAAAATATTGAAACTATAATTAGCTTATGTAATTTATTAGAGTATAAAATAAGTTATATTAATATAGATCAAATAACAGAAGAAATATTATCAAAACACAAGTCCTTCTCAAGGGAATTTAATTTAGAAAGTAAAAATGCCCAACTACAAATAGTTTCTAATGATTCTTTATTTGTTAAACTTGATAATACTAATAATACAACAGAGTTGTTTTCAGAGTATCTTAGAAATGAAAATTTAATTTAATTTGGGACAACAACTGACATAATATAAAAGTAAAAAAGCTTGTAATACTTACATAAGTATTACAAGCTTTTTACTTTTTAATTATATATATCAGAAAATTCAACATTTACCCTTTCCACTCTATTCTCTATCATTCCTTCTGGCATGTGATTTTCAATTTCATCTACCCTTTGACTTTCTGCTACAGGCAACTTTATAATAAATTTTGTTCCCTTTTCATAAACACTCTGAACATCTATAGTACCCTTATGCATTTCTATTAAATATTTTACTAAGGATAGACCAATTCCACTGCCCTCATGCCTCCTCCTAAAGGATTTATCCACCTGTCTAAATCTTTTAAATATTTCCTTTAACTTTGTATCCTCTATACCTATTCCATCATCTTCCACAATTATTAATATATACTCCCTATGATCCTCCATATTAATATTTATGGTAGAACCACTATTGCTAAATTTAATACTATTAGATATTAAGTTCAGCATTATCCTTTCTAAAGCATCTGGATCACAGGATACTATTTTTTCTTCCACATCCGTATCAAACACTATATTTAATCCCTTTTGTTCTACGTATTCTACTACAGACAAGGTAATATCCTCAATAATGTTTATAATATTATAATTATTAAAATCCAAATGAAAATATCCCGCATCCATTTTAGTTATATCTATTAAATTATTAACCAATCTAAGTAATCTATGACAATTTTGTTTTAACACTTTTATACGCTTTACCCTATTATATAAGCTAGAACTATTTCCCTTTTTATCACTTTCTATTAATTGAATACTTCCTAATATGACATTTAAAGGTGTTCTTAACTCATGGGATAAATTGGCAAAAAACTCTGTTCTAATCTTATCCTGTTCCTCAGCCTCTCTAATTTGTTTTGTTAACTTTTCATTCTTCTTTCTCTCTGATATATCATTACCTATGGTTAATATTTTTGTAGTTCCATTTTCAAAGTACGGAATAGTAGTTACTTCTATTTCTGCATATCCTCCACCTATTTTTTTATATCTTCTTTCCTGCATAGGCGCTATCCTTTTATTTTTTAATACATACTCAAATCTCTCCTTAGTCTTTTGTACATCTTCTTCATCCATAAATTCATAAAACTTCTTTCCAATAAGTTTATATTTTTCATTGGCATTTAATGCCTTTACAGCTTTATCATTAGCAAATTCTATTACTCCGTTATTTATGGCTACTAAGGAATACGGTATAGAGTTTACTAAGGTCCTATACCTTTCTTCACTTTCCTTTAAAACTACTTCCATTTCCTTTCTATTTGTTATATCTAGTATTACTCCTAATATGCCTGCAATTTGATCATTATTATCGGAAAAAGTGGCCTTATAAAAAATACCATGGCCCATAAATCCATCTTTTTTCTTCATATTACTTTCATAGGATATTGTTCTTCCCATTTTTAAAAGTTGTATATCCGTTTCTTTACAGGCTCTAGTATAGTCATTATCTATAATATCTTCTATATTTTTTCCTATTATGTCTTCCTTTTTTAAATTCATGAAATTCGCAAAGGCCCTATTACAACCTAAATAAGTTCCCTTAAGATTTTTATAATAAACAGGACTAGGTATAGTTTCTATTAATACTTCCATAAACTTTATTTTATCTTTAAGCTCTTCTTCTACGCGATGGCCCTTTTTAACACTAATTAAAAGGTAATATATTATTATGGCCAACATTATTATAATCCCCGTTATACATATACCAACTACACTTTTAGATACCCTATAATAGGTAGGTACCATATTTATATAGGAACTACCACTTGGAACCTTATTGAGTGAAATATTGTACTTTTTCAGCAATTCATAATTAAATATATAACTTTTTTTATCATATATTATACTCCTTTTAATATGGGAGTCCTTATTTAATATATCCTTTAATAAATTTTCCATAAATAATCCTTTATCCTTAGAACTCATCACATGTCCACCTATTGCTCCCCTTTTTACAGCTTCCTTTGATATTGTAAATAAGGGTTTATTTAATTCCTTATTCATTTCATCTATTAAATCTACTACTTTTAATCTTTTTCCATTCTTATTTAATTCACTAGTCAATAAGAAATATATGGGATTTTCTATTTTTTTCATCTTTTCAAGGGTACTTTCAAATGATTCTTCCTCTATTATTACAAATCTTTTACCCCTTTCATAATATTCTTTTTTCAGTTTTTTTAACTGATTTTTATAATAATCTCCCTGTGAGTTTTTCCCCAATACAAATACTAAATTCGTGTTATAGGGTATCATATTGGTGGCTAATTCCATATTTGACTGTATATTAATATTTGTATACACACCATAAAATTTTTCATCCTCTTTAATTATATTTTCCACCTGTTGCCTATTAGCAATATGTGCATTTACCACAATTGGTGCATCCTTAAATATGCCCCTTCCATATTTTTTTATAAAATAAAATGACTCCCTATCTCCTGTGATCACTGCATCTATATGACCCTTTTTATATTTTTCCTTATAAAGTTCATATAACTTTTCCATATATAGTTCATCACTAAAATTATCTATTTTTAGACATTCCCTAGTAACTATCATATAATCCACAAATGCTCTTAACCCCTTGGGAATTTCTTCACCCAACGTATCATCACAACCATAATTATGAATTACAAGTACATGCTTTTTTTCTTCTCCATAGGCCATATTAAATAAAACTATATATACAAAAAAAATACATATGAAAAGTGCTTTAGTCCTACCTCGACTTTTTATCATATTAATCCCCCTGATTTTGTAAATATTTCCCTGTTTAGGATACTTCTACAAAAACCTTTTATCCCCTTCATCATATAAAGTCTTCTTTTGTCGAAGATGATTTTTTATTAAAATTTCATATATATAATAAAATTTAAAGGCGTATTATGAATGATTAATCATTTATAATACGCCTTTTCTCATATAGTTCTATACTATTGCTTTTTTCCTAATTCTTGTTCTATGAAGTATAAATATTATGGCTAGAATTCCAAGTCCCAACATATCAGACATGACTCCTGGCTTTACTAATAATACGGCTCCTATAAAGGTACTTATTCGTTCAATTATAGTCATTTTATCCTGAAAATAATTTTCTGCCGCTGAAGCTAATGCCACAATACCTATAAGACCTGTTATTATAGTCATTATTAAAGATCCTATGGTCACATTTTCCATAAGTATAATAGGAGAATACACAAACATAAAAGGTATCATTATTCCTGCAAGGGCCAATTTAAACCCTGTGACGGCAACCTTTGTAGGATTAGCATCTGCTATACCTGCCGCCGTATAAGAGGTTAGGGCCACAGGTGGTACTACTGCCGATAGGGTTCCATAATAAAAGGCAAAAAAATGAGCAGCTATTGGTCTTACCCCCATTTTTATTAAAGCTGGGGCTGCTATGGATGCAGTTATAATATAGCATGCTGTAGCAGGTAGACCCATTCCTAGGAATATGGATGCTATCATAACCAATATTAAAGCAAGCCAAAGTTGACCAAAGGATAGTTTAATAATATTATGGGCCACCACTTGACCAAGGCCAGTCATGGACACAACACCCACTATAAAACCTACTACTGCACAGGCTATGGCCACAGATACGGCACTTTTAGCTCCTTCTTCTAAAGCTTCTATGAACTTCTTAAAATCCATTCTAGTGTTTTTTCTAAAGGAGCTTGTAACTATGGTAGCTATTAATCCATAAAAGGCTGCATAAAGGGGTGTAAGTCCCTTTATAAGTAATATTAGTATTATTATTATAGGTAATACTAAATGACCCTCATTTAACATAACTTCTTTAAATATGGGTAGTTTATCCTTGTCCATTCCCTTTAAGCCAGTTTTTTTAGCTTCAAAATCAACCATAGTAAATATGGCAAAATAATAGAATAAAGCTGGAATTATGCCTGCATACATAACCTTAACATAAGGTATTCCCAAGAAAGATGCCATCATAAAAGATGCTGCCCCCATAATAGGTGGCATGAGAATTCCTCCTGTAGATGCAGCAGCCTCCACAGCACCTGCAAATCTAGGTTCATATCCCACTTCCTTCATAAGAGGTATGGTAAAACTTCCTGTAGTTGCCACATTGGCTTGAGAACTACCACTTATAGTTCCCATAAGACCACTGGCCATTACTGCCACTTGGGCAGGACCTCCCCTAAGTCTTCCTGCAAAGGCCAATGCAAAATCGTTAAAAAACTTAGCCGTTCCTGTTTTATTTAAGAAGGACCCAAATAATATGAACATAAATACATAGGAAGCTGATACCATTAAGGTTACTCCAAATATGCCTCCATCAGTTAAATACATTCTCGTTAATATTCTCTTCCATGAAAAGCCCTTGTGGGCTAACATACCTGGGAATAAATATCCATATTTAGCATATAAAATAAAAATTATAGAAAGACAAGGAAGTATATATCCTACACATCTTCTACCTGCTTCTAGGGTTAATATTATGGCCATAATTGCAAATACATAGTCTGTACTATTTGGTACTAAGGATCTCTCCACAAGATTATCATAGGTAATATAAATATATAAACCTATACTTATGCCTAATACAAATAATATCCAATCTAATATAGAAGGCCTTTTGTTAGACTTTTTTTTAGTTGCAGGGTACATTAAAAAGGTAAGACCTAACATTAACCCTAAATGAACGGCATTTCTCTTTATGGCAATCATCAAACTTGCACTATTCATCCACACATGAAACAAAGAGGTAAATACTGCATACATGGTAACAAAGAAAGCCACTTTACCTGCTAACCTCCTGTCACCATGACTATTATTCTCTTTCATCCCATTCCCCTCCTTATATGTTATATTTACATTTATCAATTATAGATTTATCCACTCTAAACTTTCCTCATACAGTAATTTGCCTACGAAGATAAATATCTTTTAATTTTTAGGAATCTGGAGCGTCACTATATTTTAAGCATAGTAAACATGACACGTGAACCTAATTTCAAAATTAAAACTTTAGCATGTGACAGGCGACTTAGATGGATAAAAATCAAAAGATATTTACCTGAAGTAGGCCCATATAAAGCCCATTTCCCCATAACAAATCTATAAAAGATTAGAGTTAATAGATTTTTTCCTTAACTCTAATCTCTCAACCCTATATACCTACTCTTCTAATAATTCCTTTGGAATCTCAATTCCCTTTTCTTTAAAATATCTTACTGCTCCCTTATGAAGGGGGACTGGAGGAAGACCCTTTATAGCTTCTTCAAGCTTTACAAATTCTAAAGCCTTATGGGATGATGATATTTCATCATAGTTTTCATAAATATTCTTAACTAATTCATAAACTAGATCTTCATCTAAATCTGCACTAGCTATTAAAGTAGACTTTATTCCTACAGTTTTCACATCCTTATCTAGGTTAGAGTATAGACCTGAGGGTACTGTAAACTGTCCATAATAGGGTGCCACATCATGTAACTTATCATAGTCCTCATTACTAAACTCTAACATTTTAACCTTAGTTTTACTTGCAAAGACTTCGGATACGGCAGATGTTGGTAATCCACCTTCTGCATTCATTCCAGTTAATTGTCCATTTTGCATTGCACTAGAAGCCTCAAAATATCCTAAGTGTTCAGCCTCAATATCCTTAAAAGTTATGCCAGCCACATTTTCTAGTATTAAATTAGTACTATACTCAGTACCAGAGCCTGCTCCTCCCACATTAAATCTCTTTCCCTTTAAATCAGACAATGAATTAACATTAGCATCCTCTGTTACTACTATTTGAGTAACATCTGGCCATAGGGCTGTTACAAATCTAACATTTTCAAATTTATTATCCTTAAATTTCCCTTCTCCCTTATATGCAAATAAAGTTAGATTTCCCATGGCAATTCCAAGTTCTGCTTCCCCATCCTTTAACATATTTAAATTCTCCACAGAACCGCCTGATGATTGAACAGATGCAACAACACCCTTATGTCCTAATTTTTCATTCCATAGGGTTGAAAATATAGTTCCAACGGGATAATAGGTTCCTCCTGTAGAACCTGTAACTACTGTAACAAATTGTTTTTCATTACTAGTATCACTACCACTTTCTGTAGATTCTTGTCCACATGCTCCTAATGATAATACTAGTAGGATAACCATAAATAAACTTATAACCTTCTTTTTCATACTTAATCCCTCCTTTCCCTTTATCATTGCAAGGACCATACCAATATAAAAATCCCCTGTTTAATAGGATTTCAACTTATCCACAAAGAAAAAAAGCCTGCAAAATTTGCAGACTTGGAAATTATTTCCGTTGATTAGTTACTTATATTTTTATATTCCTTTAACTTATATCTTATGGTTCTCTCGCTTATGCCTAGTATTTGGGCTGCCTTTCTTCTGTTTTCTCCTGTATTCCTAAGGGTTTCTAATATAATTTTCCTCTCCACATCACTTAAATTAGTTCCTATTTTAATTGGTACTATCCCCCTACTTATATTCTTTTTACCTTTAATGCACAATTCACTAGGTAAATCTTGTCTTTTAATCACATGATTATCTGTTAAAGCCACTGTTCTCCTAATAATATTCTTAAGCTCTCGTATATTCCCAGGATATGAGTAATTCATAAGTACTTCATAGGACTCTTCGTCTATCCCTTCAATTTCCTTGTTCATATTTGTAGATGCTTCTTTTATAAAATTATTAACTAATATGGGAATATCCTCTTTCCTATCCTTTAAATCAGGAAGCCTTATATTAACCACATTTAATCTAAAATATAAATCTTCCCTAAAATTTCCCATGTTAACTTCCCTTTTCAACTCTTTGTTAGTGGCAGAAATAATCCTCACATCAATTTTTTTACACTCATGACCACCTAATGAATATACTTCCTTTTGTTGGATGGCCCTGAGTAGTTTCACTTGTAAATTTAAATTCATATCCCCTATTTCATCTAAAAATAAAGTACTTCCATGGGCTAATTGAAATCTTCCTATCTTATCCCTATCAGCTCCTGTAAAAGCTCCCCTCTTGTGTCCAAAGAGTTCACTCTCTATGAGATTTTCTGGTATAGCCCCACAATTGACTATTTCTATTTTTTTCTCTTTTCGACCTCCATACTCATGAATAGCCTTAGCCACGAGTTCCTTTCCCGTCCCACTAGATCCTTCTATTAATACACCTATATCTAAATCCTTTATTTTATCTATTATATAAAATACTTCCTTCATTTTTTTAGATGTACCTAATATATTGTATTTACCATCTTCAACAAACTCTTCTACCCTGTTTTTCTCTAAACTTTTACTTATAAGAACCTTTAATTTAGGAATGTCTAAGGGTTTGATTATATAATCATAGGCACCTTTTTTTATGGCTTTCACAGATGATTCTATGTTTCCATAGGCAGTCATTATTATGATTTCACATTTCTTTTGTTTTAAATTCAATGTATCTAGTAGATCTAACCCACTTATATCACCAAACTTTAAATCGAGAAGTATAATGTGAAATTCTTTATTTTCTATTTGTTCATTTACCTCGTATATATTAGTTGCCGTATATACATTAAATTCGTCTTCAAATACAAATTTCAGCGAATAGCAAATGGTCTTTTCATCATCTATAATCAATAGATTTTTCATATTACAACTCCCCTTTTATAGGTATTTGTATTTTCACTTTAGTTCCAACCTTCTTTTCACTTTCCACATATAATTTACCTTCATTTTCCTTTATTAGCCTATAACTAGTAAATAATCCTAATCCACTACCCTTTTCCTTTGTGGTGAAGAAGGGCTCAAATATACGTTCTAAATGTTTTTTCTCTATGCCACAACCATTATCAGAAATGATTATATTAACATTTCCTTCTTCCTCATAAGCTTCCATATGGATAATAGGCTTTTGTACATCCTTTAAGGATTCTAAACTATTTAGCAATAGGTTTATTATTATCTGTCTAAATTCCTCCTTATGAAAATAAATATATATGTTGTCTTTCACATTTATCTTTAGATCTACCTTCATCTTTCTTATGAAAACTTTGAAAAAGATTATAGTATTATCCATTTCTTCTTTTAGTAAAAAATATTTCTTTTGTATAATTTTGGGTTTTGAATAATTTAATAAACTTGTTATGAGTTTATCTAGCCTTTCTATTTCTAAGGGCACATCCTTACTGATTCTTTTTCTAAATTCTTCGTTTTCATATTTATATGGAATCATATCCACATATGCTTTTATTGCCGTTAGTGGATTTCTTATTTCATGGGCTATGGACGCTACCATTCTTCCTAAGGCCTCTAATTTATCCTTTATCATAATTTCCTTTCTTAATATACGTTCCTTCGTTATATCCTTAAAAGTTACTGTAACTCCCATAGTATCCTCTTTAATATAATTTATTGGATATATATTATATTGAATTATCATATCCTTTTCTTCCATACATATGTTTTTTTCTAAATTAACTATTTCCTTTTCTCCCTCTAATACTTTCCTTATTTTCTCTATGGGAAAATAATCTTTTATTATGGTATCATGGATTTTTTTATACATCAGATTACTTTTAGATATACGAAGTACGGATAGGGCCCTTTTATTAACAAGGGTTATATACTCATCCTTATCTAGAGTTATGAGACCACTAAATATACTATCTAATATTTGTTCTTTAAATATGGACTCCTTTTGTAATTCTTGAGTTCTTAAATTCACTTCACTTTTTAATACATAATTCCATCTATAAAAATTAAATACCAATATTAAAGAGAGTATTATTCCTGCTAGTAATCCATAAATTATTTTTTTTACAATTTCATAGGACAAATTAATTCTCTCTCCAAACCATTTCTTATAGATTTTATCATAGGTTCCATTTAACTTAATTCTCCTAAGGCCTTCATTAAATATGCTTATTATTTCTTTATTTCCCTTTTTAACAGCTATACAATAATTTTTAGGATCTATTTCTTCCCCTACCATTTTTATGTATTTTCTATAATTGCTCTTTTGTATATTGTAAAGACCCGTTAATCTATTTCCTATGTATACATCCACTTCCTTTGTAATAAGGGCCTTTAAAGCCCTTTCCTGATTTTCAAATTCTATTATATTTACATTTTCTATTCCATTTAATAAATCAATTGCAATATCATTTTTCTGGATAGCAACCCTCTGTCCCCTTAAATCTTGTAAATGAACTATATAAGTATTATCCACATTTACAAACATTATTTGAGAAGACCTTAGATAGGGATTGGAAAAATCGTATGACAAATTTCTATCTTCCGAATATTTCATGCCTTCTATAGCATGGATTTTATTAGAGTTTAAATTAACCATAGTCTTAAACCAAGGCTCTAGTTTAACCTCCACATCTAATCCCATTTCTATGGCTATGGCCCTAATCAAATCCACATTAAAGCCCTTGAATACACCATTTTTATCCACATACTCAAAGGGTGGAAAGTTATTATCTCCCCCTATTACTATGGTTTTAGATTTTATTTCCTCTGAATAGACCACACTGTTTGTACAAATTAATATTAAGAACATAAGTATAATCTTTTTTATAATCCCCACCTCCTATTCTTATATTATAAAATAAAATCCCACCATATTTAGTGAGATTTTACAAATTTTTCTATATTGTCCACATGTTTTTGTTCTTCATCTATTATCATTTCTAAAACCTTATAGAGGCATTTTTCTGAGTCATTCACACTAGTTACAAGCCTTCCCTTTATATCTATCAAAAATGCCACATTTTTCTTCTCAAAATCTATGGCAAAGTTTAATAGTTCTTCCTTTGTACCTACATTTGGAACAATTATGTTTCCTTTAAATTTATTAAGTAAAAAGGATGCTTTATCATACAAATGAAAATCAATAGATTCTTCATCTTTACATTTCTTTTTCAAATCATTATAGTATTCTATGTGTCTTACCTCTTCCCTTACGAGTACATTAACTATAGTACGCATGTATATATCTTCACCATATTTTTTTCCCATTTCCTCATACATTTCTTTAGCCATTTCTTCTATTAAAATAATTTTATCTAATAAATCTATCACTGTGTATGCCATTTTTTCCTTTACCTCTTTCCAAAGAATTATTACACTTACTGCCTATAAATAGAATAAATCACACATTATAGTATATGTTATTTTTTATTTTTTGTATATGAATTTAATTTATCCGTATGAGGCATTAAACTCTCCCAGGAATATTCTCCTTTATTATTAGTCTTTTCTTGTATTTTAAGTAAATCTTCTTTTTCATCCCTTTTAATAGATGTATTATTCCTTATTTCAATTAAATTAGTATTTATTTTTCCCAATTCCTTTAAAATTTCTTGTAACAATAATTTCTCACTCATGAAATTCCTCCTATACATTATTATTCACCATATAATCAAATTAAATATATTTATATTCTATGATTTAAACTTATTCACTGTTATTTCTTTATATAAATATATATATATTTATGAACTAATAATTTAAAGAAGGCTAAAAATATTTTAAAATGAGAAAATATAAAAATAGCTCATAAATTAGAAGAAGAGATAATAAATCCTAATTAAGACTTATCATCTCTTTTGGCCATATATTAAATTTGGTATAAGCATTATTAAAGCAATGAACCCAAAGGTACATATAATTTCAAAGGAAAATATTTCAAACTCATATTTTTTCTCTATCCCCATTTATTAAAAGTTTTATCCCTTCTTTACTTGGTAAAAATAGATTTCTAATATTTAAAACATCATTTATATGAACCCATTTATAATTCTTAAATTCCCTTAAATCTATATTTATTTCCCCTTTAAACCTTTCACATAAATAAATAGTTGGAGACACTTTTCTCTCCACACCCTTTACCATGGCTTTAGAATATACTTTTCCTAAATATTTCAATTCCAATGAATCTATGCCAAACTCTTCTTTTAACTCCCTTTTGGCACATCCTTCTAAGGTCTCATTTTTTTCTTGCTTTCCTCCTGCCAATGACCATCCTTGATCATCACATCTTTCACCTAACAATATATAGTTATCTTTCTTTACTACTACCCCTGTGCATCCCTGTAAATATTCATCCATTTTCATAATCCACCTCTTAAATCCTATCTATGGTTTATATGGTTAAACCCTTGATCAAATACATTCTTTACGTGATCATCATCTAATGAATAATATACCATCTTCCCCTCTTTTCTGTATTTAACTAATCTTGCCTGCTTTAATACTCTAAGCTGATGAGATATGGCCGATTGCTTCATATCAAGTAGTGCAGCTATATCACATACGCACATTTCCGAATTCATTAAGGCACATAATATTTTTATCCTTGTCCCATCGCCAAAAACTTTGAAAAACTCTGCTAAGTCATATAGTTTTTCTTCTTCTGGCATATGCCTTCTTATTTCATTTACCACATCTTCATGTATTATATTACAATTACAAATCATCCTATCTTTTTCCATAAAATCCTCCTATTATGGTCCATATATAAATATAATACCAAAAATTCACATAAATATTTAGTATAAATTAATTCTTGAAGATAAATGGGTATATGATGTAAAATTATATTATGATATGTTTAATAGGGGAGATAAAAAAATGCTAAAAAATTATATGGAATATATTGTTGATAACTTATTACAAAAGACACTAAATGAATATCCATTTATATGTACTTGTTCCATGTGCAAAACTGATATTAAGGCCATAGCTTTAAATAATCTAAAACCCATGTATGTGGCTACGGCTGATGGAGAATCCTATTTAAAGGCAAATAGTTTAGATAGGCAATTCCTATCTGATGTGGTGGCTGAAATAGCAAAGGCCATAGAAATTGTTTCTTCTAAACCTAGACATGATCTTTAAGAGGGTGTATATTACACCCTCTTTTATGTTGTGAATTTTTACCTCTAAAAGTATATAAAATTTTTTCATATTTATGAGCATAATATAATATGACACTTAATACTCTATGAAAGGAGGTACCTATGGTTAAAAAATTCATTTCATATTATAGACCCTATACCCATCTTCTAATTTTAGATTTATCTGCTTCCTTAATAGTTAGTTTGGTAAATTTAGCTTTTCCTGCCTATTCAAGAAAAATAATTAACAATATAATTCCTAATAATGAAATAGACAAACTATTTAATATTTCCCTTTTAATGATTGGTTTATTCATTTTAAAGGGTCTATGTAATTATATAATAAATTATTGGGGCCATGTGCTAGGAGTTAGGATAGAACATGACATGAGAAGGGATTTATTTAAACATCTTCAGAGTTTATCCTTTAAGTATTATGACAATAACAAAATAGGTCACTTAATGTGTCGAATAGTAAATGATTTACATGATGTTGCAGAACTGGCCCATCACGGTCCTGAAGATTTATTTTTATCTTCCCTTATGATAATAGGTTCCTTCATCATATTGATTAATATAAATGTATTTTTAACATTAGTAGTATTTTCCTTCATTCCCATACTTCTCATATACGCCATAAATAAACGTAAAAAAATGTCTCGTGCCTTCAAAAGGGAGAAAAAGGAAATTGCCAAGGTAAATGCTCAAGTACAGGACTCCCTATTAGGCATAAGAGTTTCCACATCCTTTAATAATCAATTATACGAAATGAAAAAATTCAACAAGGAAAATCTAGAATTCAAAAAAGCTAGGGAGAAGAGTTTTTCATCTATGGCCACCCTAATGGGAGGAATATTTTTTCTAATAAATATTTTAAGGGTAGTAGTTTTAGTTTTAGGTGGATATTTAGTTATGATAGGTACCATAAGCCATGGAGATTTAGTGGCTTATCTACTATATACAGGTTTCTTTATTCAACCCATAAGGCGAATTAGTCAATTTACTCAGCAGTATGAATCGGCCATGGCTGGATTTCATAGATTCCATGAGCTTATGAGTATAAAATCACATATTAAAGACCATGAACATGCCCTTCCCTTAGAAAAATGTCATGGACATATAGAATTTAAAAATGCATCTTTTTCCTATGATGAAGAAAATTATGTATTAAAGGGAATAAACTTAAAAGTAAACAAAGGAGAAACTTTAGCCATTGTGGGACCATCGGGGGTAGGGAAAACAACCCTTTGTAATTTAATACCAAGATTTTACGAACTTAGTCATGGGGATATTTTAATAGATAATAATAGTTTGAAAAACTACACCTTAAATTCATTAAGATCCCATATAGGTATAGTTGACCAAGATATTTTTTTATTCACTTCAACTATTTATGAAAACATACACTATGGAAATTTAAATAGCTCCTATGAAGATGTGATTCAAGCTGCAAAACTTGCTAATATTCACGACTACATTATTTCCCTTGATAGGGGTTATGACACTTACATAGGTGAAGGTGGTATTCAGTTATCAGGAGGGCAAAGACAAAGAATCGCCATTGCTAGGGTATTTCTAAAAAACCCTTCTATCCTAATACTTGATGAGGCCACATCTTCCTTGGATTCTGAAAACCAATCTATACTTGAAAATTCACTAAAAGAGCTATCTTCTGGAAAAACAACCCTCATAATAGCCCACAGACTATCGACCATAAAAAATGCCCATAGGATAGTAGTTCTCAATAATAATCAAGTGGAAGAAATAGGTACTCACCATGAACTTATTAACAATAATGGCCTTTATAAAAACTTATATGACCTGGAGTTTAAAAGCCCAGAAATTTTATAAAATAAAAAGACAAAAATGAATTTTAAAATCCACTTTTGTCTTCACATATTCTTTCAAATTCACAGTACTTACAGTATTTTTCATAGATACTTTTATCAAATAGCCCTTGAAAATCATATTCCTTTATCCTATCTATTATATTTTTTATACTCTTATGATTTTCTTCATGTTTAAACTCATCATAATCTATTTGGATTAATTGATCTTCATATTGGGGATTGAAATAAATCATTTTTAGATTAGAAAATTCTATAGTTTTTCCTAGCAATTTTAGATTTTCCATTAATACATACATATAAACTATTGTTTGCATTCTCTTTTCTAAATCCCTATATATGGGCTTTCTACTTTCCGTTTTAAAATCCCATATTTCTATGGTATCTTCCTTTAATATTATTAAATCATAATTGGCTTGTAATCTCACCTCATCCATTGCCATTCTTATGGTATATTCACTTAAATAGGTATGGTCTTTATTTATAGGTATAGTTTTCTTTAAACTTTTCATCCAACCTTCTAATTTATCTTTATCCTTTGTATCTTCTCCCATACTAGTATCTATACCTATAAAATATCTGTTACATAATAAATGAAAATTTAGTCCCGTTTCTATATTTTCATAATAGCCCTCTTCATCCTTTTTAAAGTTAATATTGTCCATATACTTTAACTTGAACTTTAAGGGACATTGTTTAAATGTATTTAGAGAGTTTTGACTATGATGAAAATCTTCTAAAGTTCTTATATCTAGCATGACTCTTCCTCCTTAATCACATAATCCCTTAAAATATTAAAATATTCACTACTAACCTGTTTTTTATTTATTTTAGAATTCAATCTATTACTCATTATTATTAAATGCTCTTTAGCTCGAGTTATTCCCACATAAAGTAATCTTATTCTTTCATTTATCACATCTATCTTTGCATTTATACTATAGTTCCCTTCAATTCTCTTCCCAATTAATTTATCCACTAGGGAATTTAACACAGCATTAGGATTAGCATAGGTACTTTTAAGATACCAGCATTCTGATCTTATGCTATCTGTAAATCTAGAGGGAAAGTTGTATTTAGTTAAATTAAGTAAAAAAACCAGATCCCACTCAAGGCCCTTTGATTTATGATAAGTACATATGGTGACCTTGTCTTTCCTAGGTTCATATCCAATTATATCTGAAACAACTTCAACCATAGACAAAAATACCCTCTTATTATCTTTTAAATTTTGGCCTATATCTCCTAGGGTAGCTTTCTTATTTATCATTGTAAAAACCTGTATATATGATATAATACTTTCAATTAAGGAACTTTCTTCTACTTTCAAGTTAAATATGTCTATGATTTTAATTAATATGTTTTCATAGGATAAGTCCCTTATATTTAAAATATCTAATATAATATTCCTACTTTCCCCATCTATTTCTTCTAATATGGAATGTATATCTAAACTTTCTAAAGACTCCCATCCTTCTGTCTCCATTAGACTAAGTAAATGTATTAGGTTCCTTTTATCATAGGGCCTATCTATGAAATTAATAACCCCTATTGCTAAATTAACAACCTTAAATTTTTCTTCAGACATGGATGATAAGTCTTCATATTCTATTCCTTCCCTTTTAAGTAATTCTCCTAACTTTTTAACTGCATCATTACTTGGTAATAAAACTCCTATGGATTTATTATCATTTTTCTTTTTAAAGGCCTTTATCAATTTTAATGTCTTTATTATTTCACTTTTATCACTTTCTAACTCATAGGCATGGACTCCATATTTTTCAGTGATGGGATTTTCTCCCCAGGGTCCCTTATTTACCGTCTTTATTCTTTGATCTATTAGGGCATGTCTACATTCACTCGTAGGATGTTCATTGGTCACATAGTCCACCAGGTAGTTTGCCACACCTATAACATCCTTTGAACTACGAGAAGCCCTATCCATCAAGTAAGATTTAGATGCCTCATCCATAAATTCTTTAAATAGTTTTGGTTCTGATGCAGAGAAGGTTCCATTTATACTTTGGTTTAAATCTCCCACCCGAACTAAGTTATCATTATCCTTTGATAATAATTTTAGTAGTTTACATTGAATGAGATTAGAATCTTGACATTCGTCTTCAAATATATAAGTATACTTTTTCTGAAACTTTTTCCTAGCATCCCTATCCTTCTTTATGATCTTATAAGCCATATTTAAAATATCATCATAGTCTATAAATCCATGTACCTTCAAACTCTTATCATATTCTTCATATATTATTCCTAGGGCCTTAAGTAATGGATCATAATTTCCAACTATCTTTTCATTAAAGTCCCTTGGTTTCATATCCATTAATTTTAACTTGGATATGATTCCACCACTTATATTGATAAACTCACCTTTCCATCTATCATATTGAACTTGATTCTTTGGACTTTTCAAAAGGCTTTTAAAAATAGTCTCACCCTGGTTTTTTAACCATTTGTTTAAGGCCTCATTAATGAAAAATTTCTTTTTATCTTCGTCTAATATTTCAAAATCCTCATTTACTCCCACCACATCTGGTTTTTCCCTAAGTATCTTATAGGCCAAGGAATGGATAGTCATAACTTCAAAGTCCCTTTTAGTTCCCACATTTTTTTCTTTTAAAATACTTCCTATTCTATTTTTAAAATTAGTTACAGCACTATTCATATAAGTAACTATGAGGACTTTCCCAGGCAAATGTTTCTTTTCTTCTATGAGCTTTGCCACTAAATTTGCCACTATGAAAGTCTTTCCAGCTCCTGGAACCGCCCCAACGGCCATGGTCCCCCCATCATATTCCATTATACTTCTTTGATCTTCCCTATAATTCATAATTATCACCAAACTTTTCTAAAGGATCTAATAACATATCATACATGACATTATTTTGTTCATATCCCCTTTTAGAATACTCACTTGAAAAAAAGTACACCTTATCTGTGCAGGCCCTTAATAAGGTACTCACATTGTATAATATAATTTGTCTTTGAAGTATATTTTCCAACTCTTCCGTATAGGTAGTATATTTGTCCTTATCCACCTTAAACACATGGGGATTTGATAATTCCTTTTTAGTTCTCATACTCCATGTACTGCTGCTTATATCTACCCATATTTGGATTTTATTATTTAAATTGGAATTTATATATGTATCTGGAGTCATTATAAACAGAGTATCTTTATTGTCTTTTAATTGTCTAAAGTCATTTATTTTATTTAATTTTATTTTTTCATCAATTAGTATATTTAAAAGTTTTTCCTCTGGATACTTTATTTTATTGAAATCCTCCATTATATCCATAAAGTTTGAACTAGTATCTATTATATTTTTCACAATACCAGCCTTTTTTTCCCCATCCTTCATTTTTAATATTTTATCTATATATACTTTCTCCATTAATTTATCTATTCTGTTATTTTCCTTAATCATCTCTTCCATATATGATTTTAACCCACGGTACTCATCCATAGGAAAATCCACATTAAAAAATCCCCTTTCATAGGCTTCATCCCCTAGCCTAGAGGCATCTAACATATTTAAATGAAAATAATTTATAAAAAACTTTTTATAATCATCCCTATTAAAGTTTATTCTTTTAAAATCTTTACATAGACCACACAAGAATATAAGGGAGTGCATATGCTCATCTTTACTTATTCTATCAGAATTAACAAAGGTAACTATATTAGTATTTTCAAACTTTTTCCTTATATTGTACTCTAGAATTTCATCCTTAATAGGTGTGATTATTACCACATCATTGCCCTTATACCCCTCATCAAATAATCTTTCTATCCTATGACAAATTCCTTCTATCATCTGCCCCCTAAGTATATGATTATTATCTATTTTCACAGAAGGATTACTTTTAATAGATAACTTTCCCTTCATATGATAATCTACAAATGACTCTACAAAATCTCCTACTAGGTTTTTCTCCCTTTCACAGGGTAAGTTTATAGTTTCAAATGAATTGTTTATATAATCTAGTAAATCTTTAGTATACTCCCTATTAAACTTCATATTGCCAAATAAATATAATCCCTTAGGTTCTATTTTGTTTACAAGGTTTAATATGGCCTTATTGCTTTTTTCAAAATCATCTACCATAACATAATCAAATCTACTTTCTAAGTTTTTTAAATA
Organism: Anaeromicrobium sp.; assembly: GCF_025210435.1. Classification (GTDB taxonomy): domain Bacteria; phylum Bacillota; class Clostridia; order Peptostreptococcales; family Thermotaleaceae; genus Anaeromicrobium. The sequence continues at coordinate 7,330 of NZ_JAOART010000135.1, read as the reverse complement.
CGCTTCATCCTTAATTAAAAATTCATTATATAAGTACACACTTAAAGCATAATCTATAGTTCCCTTTTGAATTAAACTACTTATATATTGATTAATTACAGTATTTATTTCATCATAGGTGTTTTTCTCAAGGGTATTAGCTAGGTCCAATGAATAAAATAGTTTTTCCCCTATCTTTTCAAAATCCACAAGATTTTCTGCACAAATATTAATATTGCTTATGAGAGTCCTTGCTACTTTCTCCGATGATGATGTAATATCTAATAACATATTCTTTTTATTCCTATAATGATTAACTAAAAGCTTCATCATGTAATAACTCAAATCATAGGACATGAATTTAGGCTTAATTATCCTTTTATTAATCCTATGACAATTTTTTAAAACTATAGGCCAATATATGTTTAATTCATTTTTAATGAAAGAATAATAGGTTTGCCCATTTATTTTGTTAATACTAGGGAATACTAATTTTTCTCTCCAATTTAACCCTGCCATAGCTCCAAAGTATATGACCAATATTTTATCACTACTAATATTTTCTTCTATTAACTTTTTATATAGCCTTATGGCCCCACTAGTCTTTCCACTATTCCTTTCCCCATCTATTAAAAATTTTCCCGGGAAATTTTGAAATATCCTGTCTATTTTAATCACCCCATCACTATAGGTTTCATATTTATTCATACTTTATATATTTCTACAACTAAAATTTATTATCCTTTTTTTAGAGTTTTACCTTATTTATAGATTTCTTGATTTTAAATTTGTTTTATACAGTAACTTGCCTACAAGGGAAAATATATTGAAAATTTTTGGAATTGAGGAACGTCACAACATCCTATGCTGCTTGAACATGACTCATAAACCTATCTACGAAGATTCACACTTTCGCTTGTGACAAGGACTTCAATGGAAAAATTTTTCAATATATTTTCCTGAAGTAGGCTCACATAAAACTAGTTTACACATAATAAATCTATACATACCTTAAAGTAGATTTAAAAGACAGTAGATAATATCTACTGTCTCTGAATTTATACCTTATTCATGATTACTTCTGTAGCTGTTTTTTCATCCATAATAATATGTGTGACAAATCCAGTTCTCAATACACCAATAATTGCATCTACACTCGCATTTATGCAAATGGCAATAACTTTTTTAGCCCTACTTAATTTTTCTAAAGAAATATGCATCACATGATCATCTTTACTTTTTATAATTTTCCCATCTTTATTAAAGTAATAAGACAAAAATACACCAACAGCCTTTTCCTGTATTAATTTTTTACCAAACCTACTGGCAGTTGCCTGATCAGGTACAGATGGAAAATTTCCCACTGCCATAATAACTATATCTAGACTATCCCATTGTTCATCTATACTTCTAAAGTTTTCTGTTTGTAAATATATGTCCTTTTCTTCCTTTGTAGTTGGAAAGGCTGGTGCATATATGAAAGATGGTTTTAATCCTGTACTATTTGAAAAAATCCTAACTAGATCATTAGGATGATAACTTTTATTAGGAATATTTGCCGTTCCAATTAAAGGGCATATTTCTCCTTCATATCTGGAAGCATCTTCTATTTTTTCTAGTCCATCAACCAATGCTCCTATAGTATATCCCCATCCTAAACCTACTGATTTTGTTTCTGCAAGCATGTCCTTTATATATTGAATAGAATGATTAAGTACAGTTTGTTTCGTAATATATTCAGTCTTACCTTGAGGAACTATGACTCCTCCCTTTATATTAAACACGTTTCTAATTTGGCCCATAATTAAATCATTACTTGAAAATAATGACCTTATCTCAATCTTCACAATACCAAGTTCTTTTGCTCTACTAAGCATTTTGCTTACAAGGGGCCTTGATACTTGAATTTTTCTTCCTATCTCTGCTTGTGTCATATTATCTTCATAATACATTTTTGAGACTTCTACCAATTTTGCTACCTCATTTATATCAGACACTATTATCACCTCTCTTTTAACTTTGAATAATCTTTGAAAAATACTATTATTAATCTGCCTTCTTCCCCATTTATAAACATTACACGTTTACATTATCTTACGTCATAACATTTGTCAAGCCTACAAAACAAAAGAAGTCTTCTTAAAATTACGAAGACTTCTTTCTTTACCTATAAAATCATTATGTATTTCCCGCCTAGCACTCCTCCATTAATTCCATAAGTAAATTATCCTTAATAATAAATGCTATTCTTAAATTTTCTTCAGCCATGAAAGGTTCCACAACCACGTCATTCTCTTTTAGATAAGTATCTAAGTTATTTACTTTAAATGCCACATGGGGATTTTTTTGCATTACCTCAGGTAGTGGAGTATCCTCTTCGAATCTCAAATACTCAAATTTAAACTCACTAGCTTCAGGATCTGTAATATAAACCTTTAAATCTTCTGCATAATTTTCATTTTCTTGCACCTTATCCGTAACAACACCAATATGCATAAATTCCATATAAATACCACTCCTTTTCACATAAACTCTAAATTTGGCTATTTTCAGTTTTAATAGATTCTTCATATTTAGTTCTAAGAACTACAGTAACATATCCATAAATTAACCCTAATGCACAATAAACTAATTCAGTAAACATTCCATTGCTAAAAGTGGCTCCTTTAACATAGCTCATAAATCCAAAGAATACACCTGCTCCCACAAAGACTCCTGGAATATAGTCAAACCAAGGTACTCTCTCTAAACATATGGTTGGAAGAACCATTAAAAATACTGCTATAGGAAAACTTAAAAATCCAATTCCCATTCCTATTAAATTTCCACCTAAAACCATAATCCCAATTGATACAACAATACCGCTGAAGTATCCTAAAAATACCTTTATTCCTCCAGTAACATTACACCCTGCCATAAAGTACATGGCCCAAGCTTGAAAAGCAATCCAACCAAAACCACTATTTCCTGCTGGTGGCATAAAGGGACTTAACAATTGATCCACAATCTGAATGGTAAATGCCAATATGGCTATGATAATTGGAATAACTATAAACTTACTAAATTTCACAGCTTAATCCCCCTTAGCTATCATATTATTAAGTTAATTATATTTGCCTTTTTAAATCCTCATATAATTTAAAAGCTTTTTCCACAGAAAATCCTTCATGAACTACAGATCTTACTGCTTTTATCATGGCCTTAGGATTCTCTGCCTGGAATACGTTTCTGCCCATATCTACCCCAGCTGCTCCTTGCTGTATAGCTCTATAGGTTATTTCTAGAGCTTTCTTTTCCGATACTTTTTTACCTCCAGCTATTACTATAGGTACTGGACATGCAGCTGTTATTTTTTCAAAGTCGTCACAATAATAAGTTTTTACTATACTTGCTCCAAATTCAGCAAGCATTCTAGTAGCTAATAAAAAGTACTTAGGCGTCCTTTCCATTTCTTTTCCTACAGCAACGACACCTAAAACTGGTATGCCATAACGGTTTCCCACATCTACTGCCTTTACAATATTATTAATTGATTCACACTCGCCACTTGCTCCTATGAAAGATTGAATAGCTAGGCATGTGGCATTCATTCTAATGGCATCATCAATATGAACACCTATTACTTCATGACTCATATCATCTTTTAATACAGAACTTCCAGCTGAACATCTAAGGGCAATAGCCTTATTATGATCTGGCATAATACATGATCTTAGGGCTCCCCTAGTTGCCATAAGACAATCAGCATCTTCCATAAGGGGTGGAATTGATAAATCAAGTCTCTCAAGACCTGCTGTGGAACCCATGATGTACCCATGATCAAAGGCCAACATGAGGGTTCTTCCCGTTTTAGGATTAAATATTTTAGATAATCTATTTTTCATTCCCCAATCAACATGATCCATTCCCTTTACATGAAAAGTTTGCTTTGGAGGTTTTATATCTATTCCATAATCCTTTGCTAATTTCATTCCGTCTTTATCCGCCATATGATCTCCTCCAATCTATTTCTTAAAATAAGGTGTATTACATGGTTCATTCCAATATTCTAATAATTCATCATCCATTCTGGCAATAAACATTTGAAATCCACCAGCTTCTTGAACAGTAAGGATTTCATCCACAAGGCTAGCAACAACCTCAATTCCTTTACTTTCAAGATATTTATGACATTTTCTATAAACGATCAATTGCTCCATTAATGTAGTTGCTCCTGATCCATTTATAATAACCATTAATTTTTCTCCAGATTTTATATTTAAATCCTTAAGTAATGCATCCATCATTATTTCAGCCGTTTCATCAGCACTCTTCATTTTAGTACGGCCACCGCCACCTTCGCCATGTTGACCCATACCGATTTCCATTTCATCGTCACCTAATTGAGATATCTTCATACCTGTGGCAGGATGAGTAGCTCCTGAGCAAGCTACGGCTATTGTAGCCATATTATCTGCAAATCTTTGTGCAATAGTAGCTACCTCTTCTAAAGATTTTCCCTTTTTAGATGCTCCTGCTGCAATTTTATAAAGGGGTACACAACCAACTAATCCTCTTCTATCATCTCCATTTTCTCTTGGAGCATTTGAAATATCTTCTTGAGTTACAACTTTTACTACATTTAATCCTTCTTTTTTAGCTTTTTTCATAGTAAGATTTCCAGTTAGCATATCACCTGCGTGATTTAAAACTACAAACAATACACCTTTTCCTTTTTCTGCCATCTTAATTGCTTCAATGCATCCACCTGGACCAGGTGCCGCAAAAATGTCTCCAGGTACAGAAATATCCACCATTCCATCTCCTACAAAACCACTTAAAGCTGGTTCATGACCTGTACCACCTAAAGTTACAATTGTAACCCTATCTGCTTCTTCAAGCTTTTTGTTAACTACTAAATTTGTATCTGTCAATGTGATTGTGTTTGGATTAGATAAGGCTAATCCCTCAAGAAGTTCCCTTGTTAAATTTTCAGCATCGTTAATAAATTTTTTCATTACCATAATTCATGTCCCCCTTTTTTATTTTTCTTTTATTTTGCACCTTCATACAAACCTTTGAAAAACAATGAAATAGATACTGCACCTGGGTCTTTATGTCCTATACTTCTGTCTCCCACATTCTTAGCTCTTCCAAATTTAGCTATATAATTTTTAGTATTTTCAGCCCCTTCTTCTGCTGCTTTAGCGCCAGCTTCAATAATTTCCACTAATCCTCCTTGGCTATTTACAATAGCATCTACAGCTGGATAAAAGGCATCTACCAGTGTTTTATCTCCTAATTTTGCTTTTGATATTATTTTAAAAGCTTCCTTTGATTCTTTAAACATATTTTTAACTTCTTGGGTACTTAGAGATTCTTTCTCTTCTATGCCTTCTCCCATTCCTTCAAAAATAGTTCCATAGAGAGGACCTGCAGAACCTCCGTTTACATTCATAAGATCCATACTCAAATCTTCATTTATTTTCTTTATGAAATCATTTTCCTCATGATTATAAATTCTATTTTCTATACAAGATGCAATGCGACCCATAGTTACTCCATGATCTCCATCCCCTGCAATACTATCTAATTCACACAAATATTTTGTATTTGATTTAAGTAAGTCTACACATGATAATAACATCTTCTTCCACAATTTCATATCCAACACGCCATAGCCCCCCCTTTACATTTGTTATGTATATAATAACATATGTTATTGCTTTTGTTAATATGTATTTTATTTTTTTATCCCAAAGATTATACACAATATATATTTATACGATTTTCACTTCCCTTATCTCTAACAGTAAAAAAACTCTAGTTTTTATACTAGAGTTTTTTAACGAGCTTAATTTCTTAATATGCTGCACTACATAAAATTTTTTAACTATATTCAAAAAAAGAACTCTTATCCATTAATAGATAAGAGCCAAATATACGCATAACTTTTTAGAGGTTTTTACATTAATTCCATGTAAAGTTTTAAGTACATACTAAATTTATTATCCAACTAGTTTTTCACCTAGTTCTACACATTGTTGTTCTCCATCACTATCTGGAGTTAAATGAACTATTAATCCATCACCAACTAAATCAGCACCATAATCACTCATTCTTTCTTCCCATTCTCTCATCCATTGACCGTCACCCCAGTCATAAGAACCAAATAGAGCTAACTTCTTACCACCTAAACTTACGTCTTTAAGACTTTCTACAAAAGGTTCCATACTATATTCTTCTAATACTTCTGCTCCCATGGAAGGACAACCTAATGCTACAAAATCAGCATTTTCTACCATGCTTACATCTGCATCGTCAACACTTACTAAGTTTACTTCTACACCTTTATTTTTAACTCCCTCACAAATTGATTGAGCCATAGCTTCTGTATTTCCTGTTCCACTCCAATATATTATAACTGCTTTTTTCATGAATTCTCTCTCCTTTTCTGATAATGATTATCAATCGCACTTATAATTTACCATATTATTTATTATTTGTAAATAGTTAAATTGGAATTTTTTGATGATTAATTTGAAATAATATTTGTTGACATTATTTATAATTTATTTTAAAATATTATTTGTAGGTACAATCTTTTGGGGCCATAGTTCAATGGGAGAATAGTAGACTGGCAGTCTATTGATACGGGTTCGACTCCCGTTGGCTCCACCAATAGAAAAAACTCTAGTTTTTATACTAGAGTTTTTTTGCTATTTAAACTATACACGTGGGCCAGCGTATATAGAGAGTAGTTTATCATTTTCTATACCTGCATAAATTACACAAGACCTGTCCACAATATATTAACATCCATAAAATTTTAGATATTTTTCAATATTTGATTGTATATATTCAGCACTATGATTACCAGCAAATATATAATTTTGAGAATTTATCCCTTTTTCTTTCAATATTTTATGTAAAATTGAGCAGCCTTCATAAAATCTACCTTCATCCTTATCTCCCGCATCAAGATAGACATGAATATGAGAAGAAATATTATTATTTCTTGCAATATATATTGGATCATATTTTTCCCATACATGTATATCTTTATAATATGCCTTGTCTTCATCATCAAGTTCCAGTTCTAAAGCAGGCATATGCCCTCCTACTTTTGAAAACATATGCTGATGTCGAAATGTATTGTGAAAAGCTACATATCCTCCAGCAGATATTCCTCCTATATATCTTCCTTTTCTATCTTTTATAGTATTAAAAGTGGATTGTCAACACTTTTTAGGACACTTTTTTATCGGACATCATTAATCTATATTCTACAGGGGTTAGGTAATCTAACGACCCATGTATCCTGTGGTTATTATACCAATTTACGTAATCAAACAATTCGTATTCTAATTGT
>NZ_JAOART010000134.1 GCF_025210435.1 Anaeromicrobium sp. | reverse complement strand
TATTTTATATGTTGCTTCAAATATGCTTGATTTGTTTCCTGCCTTATCTACTACAATTGCCTTTAGGGTCGTTGTTTTACTTATTGTAATTGGCCCTTCATATTTAGTGCTTTTTTCTGTTGGTTCACTTCCATCTATTGTGTAGTAAATAGTTGAATCTTTTTCTCCTGTTAATTCTATATTTTGATCTTCTTTATAGGTTCCTGCTACTATATTTGCTTCTGCTACCTTTGGTGCTTCTTTATCTATTTTATATGTTGCTTTAAATATTTCCGATATATTTCCTGCTTTATCTACTGCAATTGCCTTTAGAGTCGTTGTTTTACTGATTCTAATTGCTCCTATGTATTTACCACTTTTTTCTGTTGGCTCACTTCCATCTATTGTGTAGTAAATAGTTGCTCCTTCTTCTCCTGTTAATACTATATTTTGCTCTTCTTTATAAGTTCCTGTTCCTACATTTGACATGGGTTTATCAGGTGCCGTTGTATCCGTTCCTTTTATGATCAGTGTAAATGTTTTTTCGGAAACTTTATCTCCTACTTTTACAATAGCCGTAAGCTTAACTTCTTGATTCCTTAATTTTCTTACTACTATACCCTTATTTCCACTAATTAAAATGACACCTTCATTAGAAGATTTCCATGTTACTGTGGACTCTTCTCCCACAGTTGATATTAATTTCACATTTTTTGTTATGTTATCGTATGTATCTTCATCTGCCAAGGAAATAGCTTTTCCTATTTTTAAGCTATCTGCAAGCCTTCTTGCCTTTTGTTTATCTGTTTCTGATTCAGCTTCAATCACTTTTAAAGATGATTTATTATCATTGTCATCCATTAAAATCAAATGAATATAATAACCTTGTCCAGATTCTAAATTATTGTATACATGATCCACTACTGTATTAGGTTCTTCTATTTCAAATGTAAAATCATTGCCCTTTGCAAAATCCACAAGTGCATCTTTTGTATAATCAATTTTTTCGCCATATACGGCGTAATATACCGTTGCACTTTCATCCACATTTGTATACATTGTGATTTTAGTTTCACCACTTCGAACAGCATATGGATACCCTTCATTCCACTTAGGTGCTTTTGTATCTTTCTCAATTTTATATACTTTCGTTCCTACCTTTGATATATTTCCAGTTTTATCCACTACAATTACTTTTAATGTGGTTGTTTTAGTAATACTTATTGGCTTTTTATATATTGTACTTTCCTTTGTTGGTGTTGTACCATCTAGAGTATAATATATTGTTGCTCCTTCTTCTCCTGATAATTTCACTTCAACATGGTCCTTGTATGTACCTTCTGGTTTATTAAATTTTGGTGCCTCTGGTGCTGTTGTATCTTTTTCCTCTTTTTTAATAGTATATACTTTCGTTTCTACCTTTGATATGTTTCCAGCTTTATCCACTACAATTACTTTTAATGTGGTTGTTTTAGTAATACTTATTGGCTTTTTATATATTGTACTTTCCTTTGTTGGTGTTGTACCATCTAGAGTATAATATATTGTTGCTCCTTCTTCTCCTGATAATTTTACTACAACATGATCCTCGTATGTACCTTCTGATTTATTAAATTTTGGTGCCTCTGGTGCCGTTGTATCTCTATGCTTACTACTTGATTTCTTCTTTGAACTACTGGTACTTTTACCAGCATCATCGTTATTAGAATCCATATCTTTATTTTCAATTCTAACTTTACCTATATTATCTTCTACCTTTACATAATCAGGTTTTTTCTCAATGACAACATCTTTATTTTCAACAAGGGCTTTCTTTATTTCACCTTTCCCTTTGATTTCTGTTTTGGCCTTTATAATTACTTCTTCGATGATACTTCCTTCTTTTGTTTCTACTTTTGTATCTCCTTGGATGTCCATTTTTTTAACTTTCGTTTTCTCTCCAAGATTCAATTGGACCTTACTCTTTGTCTTTATCTCTTGAATATTACTTTTCCCTAGGATCTCTACCTTTGGTTCTTTCTTTACTTTCGTTATAACTATCTTTTTTACTTCTACATCTTCAATATGTATTGGTTGTTCCTTTGTTCCTCCTGATACTTCTATTTGTCCTTCGATTTTACTATTTTTTATATTAACAGACCCATTTACCCCAGGGCTTATATATAGATTTCCTTTTATTTCTTTATTCTCTATCTTTATATTAGGATTGATTATGGTAACTTTCGTCACGTCCTTTGGCATGTTATCCATGTCCTCTTGACTTGTTACTATATAACCTAACATATTGTCCACAATGGTCATTATTTCTGCCCTATTGATTGTACTTTTAGGTTTAAATGTACCGTCTTTATACCCGCCTATGTATCCTAATTCCGAGAATTTTTTTATTCTTTCTTTTGACTTTTCATCTGCCTCTTTTAAATCTTTAAATGCTCTTTTTTCTCCTTTTACTTCCTGTTCTTCTGTATCTAATATTAAACCCAGCATATTTACAACTTCTTCTCTTTTTGCTGGTTCATCTGCTCTTACCTTTAATTCTTCCACATATCCATAGTATTTTGCCTTTGATGTTTCCCCTGCATACCATTTTTCATTTGATACATCAGTAAAGTTTCTATCTGCTTTCTCCTTTAACCCAAAATATTTATTTACTAATGTGATCATTTCTCCCCTTGTTATCTTTTTATCTGGCTTGAATGTTCCATCAGGATATCCTGATAAAAACCCCTTCTTATGGTGTTCTTTAATAACCTTTTCTGCCCAGTGACCATGGATGTCACTAAACTCTTCAACTTTAACACTATTGTTGGCATAGCCTACTAATGCACTTTGTAGGATCAAACTCAGTGTTAAGATAAATACCAATATTCTTTTCATTTCATTTCCCCTTTCTCCATATTTTGTATATATATTAGCAAAACATATTGTATCATATGATTCTCAACAATTTCTCAACATTTTCCTACAAAATATGTCTGTTTTTTTCATATTTTTACAAACTAAAAACTGCTAGGTCATTGACTAGCAGTTTTTAGTTTCACTTTATGATATTTATTAACTTATCCTAATTTAATTCTTCAAAAAGCTCTAAGGCCCTATCTAGTATTCCCGTCACTTCAGCTATTAATATGCCATAGTTTACTATGGGAATTCCTTCATTATTAGCTTCCTTTACTCTAAATTCCATTTCCTTAGGATTTAACATACATCCGCCACAGTGAACTATTAAATCATAATCATGGATCTTATCACTAGTTGGATAGTAGGTTCCACTAGTCCACTGAAAGTTAAGTTTTCCCCCTACCATATTCTCTAGCCACCTAGGTATTTTATCCCTTCCTATATCTCCATCCTGTCTATGGTGAGTACATCCTTCACAAATTAATACCCTGTCTCCTTCTTTTAGTTCTCTAATCTTTTTAACTCCATTTATTAGGGATTTTAAGTCTGCCTTATATCTTGCATATAGAATTGAAAAAGAAGTTAAGGGTATATCCTCAGGAGTATCTTCATGAACCCTTTTAAATGCTTGAGAATCGGTTATTACAAGCCTTGGCTTTTTACCTAGGGCCTTTAGGGCATCTTTTAGTTCTGTCTCCCTTGTTATTACCACAATTCCTCCATGGTCTATAATATCCCTTGTGGTTTGTTGTTGTGGAAGGATTAGCCTTCCCTTTGGTGCTGCCTTATCTATAGGAGTTACTAATACAACCAGGTCTCCTGGTTCTATTAGATCTCCCACTATTTTTTTTTCATGGGTTTGTAGATCTGCATAAGTGATAATAGCCTCTTTTAATAGGTCTATTCCCCTTTTATTTTGGGCACTTACTTTCACAAAGGGCATATTGTACTTCTTCTTTAAATGACCTATGGCATGATCATCCATATCATGTATATCTATTTTATTTATAACTCCCACTATGGGAATATTTTTATCTTTAACCCTTTTAATAATATCTTGGTCAAACTCAGTTATGCCTTCATCACCATTAATAACTATTACTGCAAATTCTGTCTTATTCAGAACCTGATAAGTCTTTTCTATACGTAACTCTCCAAGTTCTCCCACATCATCAATTCCCGCCGTGTCTATTATAACGACAGGTCCTATAGGTAGTATTTCCATAGCCTTATATACAGGGTCTGTTGTAGTTCCTGCCACATTTGAAACAAGGGCTATATCTTGATTTGTAAGAGCATTAATAAGGGTAGACTTCCCCACATTCCTCTTCCCAAATATGGCTATATGTAGTCTATTACTTCTTGGTGTATTTTCCATCCGCGCACCTCCATATTATTATTTTTTAGTTAAAGCACTTTTTACAGTAACTCCTTTTAATCGGCCCAGGTTACCTGTCAAAGAGCTTATGTCATCTGTAGTTCCATCTACTATTATAGAAATAACATTTACTGACTTTTCCTTATACGGTATACCCATTCTTCCCACGATTATATCTTTAAACTTAGAAAATAAATCGTTTACTTTACTAATACTTTCATTGGATTCTACCAACACTGCAACTACACCTATTCTTTTATTCATAACTTTCACCTCGTCCAATATTATTATTATTTTACATTTTAATAATTATGTTTTCAAGTAATCTGTTATATAGTAATTTTTTCATAGAAAAAATAGACGGCTTTAATTAGCCGCCTTTATAGATTTCATAATAATAAATTAATTTTATGCAAAATGCTTTTTGTAATCAAAGTAAGCCTATATTGTTCCAAACTTGGAAAAAGGATATATTCTTATAAGGGTCTTTCCCACAATTTCATCCTTATCTATTAATCCTAATTGTCTACTATCCATACTATTATTTCTATTATCACCCATAACAAATATTTTATTTTCTGGTATACTATCTATATTAATTTCTGGCCAAGTTCCATTCTCTTTTATGTAGCCTTCATCTAACTTAAGATCATTTACATAAACCTCTCCATCCTTTATTACTAACTTATCTCCTTCCCTTGCAATAACCCTTTTAATTAATTTCTTAGTAGTTTGACCCTTTAACTTTTCCATAAAGCTTAACTTTTTCAATTCTCCTTTAGAAAGTTCTATCTGAGAATTAACTACTACTATATCTTTATATTCTACATTTTTACTATTTAATAAAATTAATCTATCACCTTCCACTAGGGTAGGATTCATAGATACACTGTAAACTTCTATAGATGTTAGAAAAGAAGTTATTACAAATGCAATGACAATTGCTAAACCTATGGATTTTATCCATTCTATTATCTCTTTTTTCATATACTTTCCCTCCACACTTTTAATACTTCCTATTTACTAATTATAGCTAAAAGCCATCTTTAACACAAATAAGTATAAAGATGGCTTTTTACTTATTTAACCTCTTTAAATTCCTTTCCCTTAAATGTTCTAACAGGATTTCCCCTCTCAATTTCCTTATGGGAATTCCATCTATTTTCATCTAATTTTTTAATCTTCTTATTTTTCATTTCCTTAAGGGTCATTTCAAGCCTAGCCATGGCCAATTTTTTGTTTTGATATTGACTTCTTTCTTCTCTAGCTATGACACTTATGCCCGTTTCAATATGTGTAATTCTTACGGCAGTTTCTGATTTATTCACATGTTGTCCCCCAGCACCACTTGATCGCATTGTTTCTATTCTTATGTCCTTGTTGTTAAACCAGGTACTTTCATCTTCTTTAAATTTCTCCACATGTATAAACCAATTTTTTCTCTTGTGATTTAGTCTATAGGGACTTTTGCATATCCAAAGTATAGTTCCATTTATTGAATCAATATATTCATCTAGATTTTCTCCCTTTACCTTTAGAAAGACAGACTTAAAAGTATCCTTCTTTTCACCCTTTACATAATCCATAAGGTCTACTTTAATATTTCTTTTTACACATTCCTTCTTTAGTACCTTTAAAAATAAATATACACAACGGGAACACTCTACAGGTCCTTGACCTGCACTTATTTGTAACCACATGATACTATACCTTATAAGTAATTAAAGGTTTTAGGGTTGCTACTATATCTATCATATTAGCATCTACCATATCTTTAATTACCCTTTCTATGTTCTTGTATGCCTCTGGTGCTTCCTCGTATATGGAGTTTACATCCTTATATATTAAATTAGAACTTATTCTATTTTCTCTTAAGTCTTTTTTTGAATATATATTTTTAAGTCTTTCCTTACAACCGGACCTTGACCACTTTCTACCAGCTCCATGGCTTATGGAATAATTATAATCTACCAGATTTAGCCTCGGCCTTACAATATAAGAACTAGATCCTCGACTTCCAGCCACAACCACTAATCCCACATCTGATGGGGCAGCGCCCTTTCTGTGAATATAGTACATCTGTCCATATATTTTTTTAGGAGTTATACTGTTATGGACACTATCTAATAGCTTTCTATTCTCCTTACTCCCTAATGCCTTATTCATTTTATAGGCTATTACCTCACGATTTATAGTTGCAAATTCCATGGCCCTATTATGTTCATCCATATATTCTTTAAATAAAGGAGAATTTACTTCTATTCCCCTTTCACAGGAATGTTTATCTATAAAATCTCTTAAAATATGCTCTCCATAGGATCTAGAGCCACTATGGATTAACAAAAATACATTATTTTTATCTATATTATTTTCCTTTAATAGATTTTCATCATATACCCTATCTATTTCTGTTAACTCTCCAAAATGATTCCCCGATCCTATAGTGCCTAATTTTTCTCTAAAGGGTAAATCTATATTTTTAAACTCTTCTATATGCACTTCTTCTGTTTTTTCTAATTTCTTTAATAATCTATGAACCTTTATTTTTCTTTTCCTTATTCCTGTGGAAAAAAGGCTCATGCCACAACCTATGTCATTTCCTATTATGTGAGGATATATTATATCCTTAGTTAAATAACTTGCCCCCACAGGAGTCTTTCCCAAATGTAGATCAGGAAGTCCCACTGCTTTTATGATACCCTTTAGATTAGCCATCTTTTTCAAACTTTCAATAGCATTACTTTCAATCCAAGATTTATTAGATTGTACAATTTTTATATTGTTCATATTCTCTCCCTTTGGTCATCTTTCCATCTTTTACTGTGAGAGAATACACCCTTGACCTATTATTATAATCTCTCACCTATTAATATTATTCTTCTTAGCATAACAATCACGTCCTTTCAATATATTTTCCTGAAGTAGGCTCACATAAACCTAATTTCCACATAACAAATCCCTAATTAAATAGTTTCCTTATTCATAATTCATATGATTTTTCACTATTTTATGCTGATTTTACATATTATTCCACACACATTATAACATACAAATAAATGGTTTTTTTTCATTTATAACATATGTAACCAAATCGAAATATTTTCCTGAAGTAGACCCACATAAAGCCAATCCCCATACAACAAATCCATAATAACTTTTCATAATTTTTCCAAATTACAATTTCTAATTTTCTTATTGATTTAAAAAAGACATTTTGGTATAATTGCATACAATAATACATTTTCGTAATTGTATGCAGAAAGGAGTATAAATAAACATGAAAAAATCCTTAACCTATAAAATATTAGAAAAAAATTTAATAGAAGGAATCTTCAAATGTGGGGAAGAGATTTCAGTAAAGGTAAATCAAACCTTAACACAAGATTCTACAGGCACTATGGTTTACCTCCAACTAGAAGCCATGGATATAAATAAAATCCAAACGGATTTATCTGTAGCATATATTGATCACAACACCCTACAGCAGGGTTTTGAAAATGCAGATGACCATGAATTTATAAAAAGTGTAGCTTCCAAATATGGAATAATATTCTCTAAAGCAGGAAATGGTATTTGCCATCAACTTCATTTAGAACGATTTGGTAAACCCGGTTCTATTCTCATTGGATCAGATAGTCATACTCCAACTTGTGGAGCTCTTGGAATGATTAGTATAGGAGCTGGAGGACTGGATGTGGCCATAGGAATGGCTAAAGGATACTACTATCTAAAGGTTCCAAAGGTTTTAAATATAGAGTTAAAGGGTTCCCTAAATAAATGGACATCAGCTAAGGATGTTATTTTGTATATATTAAAGGAACTATCTGTAAAGGGAGGCGTAGGATATATAATCGAATACTCAGGAGACGGAATAAAAGAACTTTCCCTAACGGATAGGGCTACTATTACTAATATGGGAGCCGAATTAGGTGCAACTACTTCCATATTCCCTAGTGATGAAATTACAAAGGACTTTTTAACTCGTCAAAATCGTAGTGAAGACTTTATTTCCATGGAAGCTGATGAAGATGCCTTTTATGATAAAAAAATTATTATAGATTTAAGTCTTATCACCCCTATGGTAGCTAAACCCCATAGCCCGGATAATGTGGATAAAATATGTAACATGGAAAAAATCAAAATAGATCAGGTGGCCATAGGTAGTTGTACTAACTCTTCTTATACGGATCTAATGAAAGTAGCTAAAATTTTAAAGGACAAGAAAGTACATGAAAATGTGAGTTTAGTAATCTCTCCTGGATCAAGTAACATATTAAAAATGTTATCAGATAATGGTGCTTTAGGTGATTTAATAAAAGCAGGTGCTAGAGTACTTGAGGCCACCTGTGGTCCTTGTATAGGCATGGGCCAAGCTCCTAAAACAAATGCCATTTCTTTGAGAACTTTTAACAGAAACTTTAAAGGAAGATGTGGTACATCTAATGGCCAAGTATACTTAGTAAGTCCAGAAACTGCTGCTGCCAGTGCCATAGCTGGATATTTAATTGATCCATCAACCCTAGGTAATCCTCCTGTGATAGATTTACCTCATAAGTTTCAAGTACACAATAACTATTTTATTTTTCCAAATCATAATGAAAATAAAACTGAAGTTATTATGGGACCTAATATTAAACCCTTCCCCATAAATAAGCCCTTATGCCACAAATTAGAAGGAAAGGTTTTATTAAAAACAGGAGATAACATTACTACAGATGACATAATGCCTTCTAATGGAAAGCTCCTCCCATTTCGATCAAATATACCTAAATTATCAGATTATGCCTTTGGTACCATCTGTGATAATTTTAAGGACATATGTACTCAATATGGAGGGGGATTTATAATAGGGGGTCACAACTATGGACAGGGATCTAGCCGTGAACATGCAGCTTTAGTTCCCCTATATTTAGGAGTAAAAGCTGTTATTGCTAAATCCTTTGCTAGAATCCATAAGGCGAATTTAATTAACGTGGGAATAATTCCATTAGAATTTAAAGATCCCCATTCCTATGATCATTTTAGTTTTACCCATAACTTAATTATAGATAATATAATCTATCAGCTTGAAAACAATTGTGAAATTTTAATATTAAATGAATCTAGAAATAAAGAAATTCCATTGATTTTTAATGGATCCAAGAGAGATATGGAAATTCTAAAGGCAGGAGGATATATGAATTACGCTAAAAAAATCTAGTATAAAGGAGGTAATCTCATGTATGAAGTCACCCTAATACCAGGAGATGGTATAGGTCCTGAAATAACAGAATCTACTATTAAAGTTATTGAAGCCACAGGAGTGAACATAAGATGGCATCTGGTAAATGCAGGCTTGAATGTATATGAAGACACGGGAGTATTAGTTCCTGATGACCTCCATAAGAGTCTTCATAAAAATAAAATAGCTTTAAAGGGTCCTATTACAACACCTATAGGAAGTGGATTTAGAAGTATAAATGTAATGCTTAGAAAAAAATATGATCTTTATGCCAACATAAGACCGGTTAAATACATTGAAGGAATCAATAGTCCCTACAAAAATGTGGATTTAGTCATATTTAGGGAAAATACAGAGGGTTTATATGCAGGAGTTGAAGAAAAAATCAATGAGGAACAATATAATAGTATAAAAATAATTACTAAAAAAGCATCAACACGTATTATACGCTCTGCCTTTCAATATGCATGTGACCATAATAAGAAAAAAGTTACTGTAGCTCATAAGGCTAATATTTTAAAGCTATCTGATGGTCTATTTTTGAATACAGCCCGTGAAATTAGTAAAGAATATCCTAATATAACTTTAGAAGAAATAATAATTGATAACATGTGTATGCAATTAGTTTTAGATCCTTCTCAATTTGAAGTTATAGTTACTATGAATCTTTATGGAGATATTTTATCAGACCTTTGTGCTGGTCTAGTGGGAGGACTAGGAATAGTTCCTGGAGCTAATCTGGGGGATAATATGGCCATATTTGAAGCAGTTCATGGTAGTGCCCCTGACATTGCTGGTAAAAATATTGCAAATCCTACAGCTTTAATTCTTTCTGGAAGTATGATGCTAGATTATTTAGGTGAAAAGAAAAAGGCTAAATTAATTATAGACGCAGTAAGGAAAGTTATTGGAAACAAAAGGTGGGTTACTGCCGATTTAGGTGGCAGTGCTACCACATTAGAATACACTAATGCTCTTATAGATTTTATAAAATAGCTAGTTATGAGGAGGTGAATTTAATTGGCTTTATCAAATGAAAATGAAACTATAAAGGGTTTTTCCAAATTAGCCCTAAAAAATAACCATATCCCTAAAAAATATTACAATAAATATGACGTGAAACAGGGCCTTAGAAATTCCAATGGAACGGGAGTACTTGTTGGTCTTACAGACATTGGCTCTGTTCAAGGATATACTATGCATAAGGGAAATAAAATCCCTATGGAAGGAAAACTCTATTATAGGGGCATAGATATAGAAAAAATAGTAGAAGGTTTCCAGATGGAAAATCGTATTGGGTACGAAGAAATATGCTTTTTATTATTATTTGGGAGACTTCCTAATAAGGACGAACTAAAGGAATTTAATGAACTATTAGACCAATGTAGATATTTACCAGATGGTTTTACTGAAAATATGATTTTAAAAATTCCAAGCAAAGATATAATGAACAAATTACAAAGGAGTGTTCTAGTATTATACTCCCATGACTACAATCCAGATAGTATTACTATTGATAATATATTGCGTCAGAGTATACAATTAATAGCTAAATTCCCTACTATTATATCCTATGGTTACCAGGCTAAAGCCCACTATTTTAATAGGGATAGCCTATTTATTCATTCTCCAAAGCCTAATATGGGCACTGCAAAAAATATACTTCACATGATACGTTCACATAATAAATATACGGAAACAGAAGCAGAAGCCCTGGATTTGTGTTTAGTAATTCATTCAGAACATGGTGGTGGTAATAATTCTACCTTTGCAACCCATGTGGTATCTTCAAGTGGTACAGATACTTATTCTACCATATCTGCTGCCATAGGCTCCTTAAAGGGCCCTAAACATGGAGGTGCCAACTTAAAAGTCCTTCGTATGATTGAAAATATAAAGGAAAATGTACCTAATCTGAAGGATAAAGGACAATTAAAGGATTATCTTCTCAAAATATTAAAAAGACAAGTATTTAACAAAGAAGGCCTCATTTATGGAATGGGCCATGCCGTATACACTATCTCAGATCCTAGGGCTAAATTATTAAAGAAAAAAGCTCATAAATTAGCCCTAGAAAAGAATAAAATGGAAGAATATAACCTGTATTCTTCAATAGAATCTCTGTCTAAAGAATTATTCAAAGAGCTAAAGGGACACGACTTTGAAATTTGTGCTAATGTGGATCTTTATTCAGGTTTTATTTATGAAATGTTAAATATTCCTTCTGATTTATACACTCCCCTCTTTGCCTGTGCTAGAATAGCTGGCTGGTGTGCCCATAGAATAGAACAAATAGTAAGTGATCAAAAGATTATGCGACCTGCCTATATTAGTGTACAGGAAAATACTCCTTATGTTTCCCTATGTAATAGATAAACTTTACTTATATGATTTATTTTTATTCTCAAGAGTTTAGGTTTTAGATTGAATAGGATCTATTCCTAAACTCTTATTTATAATGGCTTTTTATTCTATTTATAATTTTGATTTACGTAAGTATTAGAACTTGATATAATTAAAGTATAAGTTGCAAAAAATGCCAAAAACCAAGTTTTTTCATATTTTCTATATAGTACTTTTTTAACAATATATTGATAGAATTTTTAGACAAGCGCAAATGAAGGGGGCATACCTATGGAAAAGCCTGTAAATAAAGAAAATAAAAATGTAGTAAATAAATATAAATTAATATATTTACCCATATTTATTGTTTTTTTTGGTATTTTTACTGTTAGTATGGCAAGCTTTTACATAAGCAAAAACATATTATTAGAACAAGTGAAAGAGGATGGCCTTAATCTTGTACAACATGTAACTAAACAAATAGAAGGAAATAATAATGCTTTAGATATAATGGACAATATGTTTGAGGATAAAATTAGAACTGTAGGTCAAATAGTAATACAAATGGAGAAAAATTTAGACGATGAATTTCTAATAGACCTAATGAAAGAATTAAATGTGGATGAATTACATTGGATGGATGAAAATGGAAAAATCATACATTCCACAATAAAAGAATATATAGGTTGGGTTCCCTATAAGGGACATCCCCTATATGACTTCATATTAAGTGGAGATACCGAGTTAATGGAAAAAATAAGACCAGATGCAAAGTTTGGTATTCCAAGGAAATATGGAGCCATATCGGACAAACATGGACATATTGTTCAGGTGGGAATTTTAGCTGAAAACGTATCTAAATTAACAGAAGACCTAAGCTATCAAACTTTAGTTAATGAATTAGGTAGAAAAGAAAATATTCATTATGTAACTATTGTAGATACCAATCTAAAAGCCATGGCACATTCAGATATTGAACAGATAGGTATAGTATATGATTCTCCTGAGGAAAAGGGACTAAAAAAAGCCTTAAAAGGAAAGACCTCCATGGAAGAATGTGACTATAAAAAGACAGGGGATAAGGTTTTAAAATTGTCAGCACCCCTATATGATAATGGAGAAATTATAGGTGCTCTTATTATGGGACTTTCCATGAAAAAGGTTTATTCTTTCATCTATACCATACTTATAGCATCATCCTTCATATCTTTTATTATGTTTGTAATATTTTTATGGATACAAAATGAAAATATTACAAAGCCAGCAATTGGATTAAATTATAAAATTAATGAAATAGATTTAGAGAATAATATTGAATACAGAATTCCCTTAGTAGAAAGGGACCCTTTTTTAGGCCTCACTATTTCTATGAATAAACTATTAGATAAAATCAATAGTTACTTTTATGAATTAAAGGATTATCAAGAAGAACTAGAAGCATCAAATGAAGAAATAGTGGCAGCCTATCAACAATTAACCGCATCAGATGAAGAATTAAGAGCCCAATACGATGAAATTCAAACTTATACAAATAAACTAGAAAGTTTAACCCAAAAATATGAGATTGCCATTGAAGGCACCAATAGTGCCGTATGGGAAATTGACCTGAAGGATAGTACCATTTATCTATCTCAAGAAGCCAAAAACATTTTGGGGAAATCTTTTAATGAGAAAGAAAAGGTTCATAAAGTTTTTGATGAAGTCTTAAAATCAGAAGATAAAGAAAAATTAATTGAAATTTTTAATGAATACAAAAATGGAGCTAAAGAAGAAATATATACTCAGTTACGAATACGGGACAAGGATGGTAATTTAAAGTGGACTTTAATCCGTGGCAAAGGTATCTATGATCATAATAATAATTTAGAACTTATTAATGGTATTTTATTAGATATAACAAAATTAAAGAAACAAGAAGCTTACATAAAACATCTTGCTTATAATGATCCTTTAACAAACTTACCAAACCGAAGAAGTTTCTTTGATAAACTTAAAGAATCCATAAAGAAGAAGCAATCAGGAGCTGTCTTATTATTAGATTTAGATAATTTTAAAGAAATTAATGATACATTAGGTCATATATATGGTGATAAAGTTCTAAAAAAAGTAGCACAGGAACTGATTAATATAAAAGATGAAAAAATGTTTTTATCAAGATTTGGTGGAGATGAGTTTCTTATTTTAATAGAAGGAGAAAAGGACGCCCTTAAAATAGAAAACTATGTGAAAAAGATAATAAATATATTTAAAAACAAACAAATTATAGAAGGAGATAAAATCTATATAAGCTGTAGCATGGGAATTACCATGTACCCTTTAGATAGTAACAAAATTAGTCAATTACTTATGAATGCAGATATGGCCATGTATAAAGTAAAGGATGGAGGAAAAAACAACTATATGTTCTTCAATGAAGAAATGACAGAAAAATTAAAGGAACAGGTTCAAATAGAAAGAATCTTAAGGGATGCCATAAAGGAAGATAGTTTCACCCTTTTATACCAGCCTCAGGTATGTACTCATACTGGTAAGATTGTAGGTTTTGAAGCCCTCTTAAGAACAAAATATAAAAATATATCCCCAGGACTTTTCATACCACTAGCAGAAGAAAATGGCATGATCATTGAAATTGGTCGCTGGGTAACAAGGGAAGTTATCAATCAAATAAGTATATGGAAAAAAAAGGGTATACCTATAAAACCTGTAGCTATTAATTTTTCAGCAAAACAATTAAATGATTCCACTTATATTTCATTTTTAGAGGACCTATTAAAAGAAAACAATGTAGAATCTAAATATATAGAAATAGAAATTACAGAAAGTATATTCTTAGATAAAAAAGAAGAAACCATAGTATTTTTAAATAAGTTAAAGAATTTAGGTATAAAAATTGCCCTAGACGATTTCGGAACAGGTTATTCTTCCCTTAGTTATTTAACATTTTTACCAGTAGATAAAATTAAACTAGATAAATCCCTATGTGACAAATTTTTAGAAATAGAGCATATTTCAGTTATGGATAATATTATTTCCCTTGCCCATAGTTTAAAGTTAGAAGTATTGGCAGAGGGCATAGAACGTATAGAACAATATGATCGCCTTAGGGTAGGAGGTTGTAATTATGTGCAAGGCTACTTATTCAGTAAACCTATAGAAGTTTTAGAAGTAGAAAAAATATATAATTATGATTTTTTAGAAAAGATTTCAAAAAATCCATAAGAATAGTGGCCTCCTAGGGGCCACTATCTTTTTATTTCTTTACCTTATCCTTTGGATACTTTTCTCTCTTATAATAATGAGTATGTAATAACTCATGGGCTTTATGACTATTTGGATGTTCTAAGAAATCTTCATACAATTTCTTAATCATAGTATTTTCATGTGACTTTCTAACGGGTAGAATTTTATCTTCTTCATATAAGGCCTTAGCCCTTTCTACCCTCACATCCGTATCCATCAATTTCTTAGAAGGTACATGGGGTTGACCTCCACCTGTTACACATCCACCACTACATCCCATTATCTCTATGAAATCATATTCCTTTTCTCCACTTTTAACCATTTGTAATAATTTATCTGCAGTTTTAGTTCCATGAGCAACAGCTACCTTTACATCTATTCCTCCTAGTTTAAGTTTAGCTTCTTTTATATCTTCAACCCCACGTACGGCTGTAAAATTTATATCCTCAAGGGGCTTTTCTTCTAATACTTCTGCCACAGTCCTAAGGGCTGCCTCCATAACTCCACCAGTAGCTCCAAATATAACTCCAGCACCACTATATTCACCAAGTAAGTCTTGATCAAAAATTTCATCCTCTAAATTTCTAAAATCTATTCTTCCCTGTTTGATCATACGTCCTAATTCCCTAGTGGTAAGTACTACATCCACATCCCTTAAACCGTTCACATTCATTTCATCCCTCATGGCCTCCGTCTTTTTAGACGTACATGGCATTATGGATACTACAAATATTTTCTTAGGATCTATCCCCTTATTATTAGCAAAATAACTTTTAACAATAGCTCCCATCATTTGATGGGGAGATTTGCAAGTTGATAAATTCTTTAGCATATCTGGATGATTAAATTCACAATATCTTATCCAACCAGGAGAACAAGAAGTAATCATAGGAAGTACTCCCTTATTTTTAATCCTAGCTAATAATTCATGACCCTCTTCCATAATAGTTAAATCTGCTGCAAAGTTAGTATCAAATACCCTATGAAAGCCTAGTCTTTTTAAAGCAGCAGCCATTTTTCCCGTAACTCTCGTTCCTATGTCATAACCAAATTCTTCTCCTAGGGCAGCCCTTACAGCAGGAGCCGTTTGAGCCACTACAAATGTATCTTCATCTGATAGGGCATCCCATACCTTTTCTATGTCATCCTTTTCCCTTAAAGCTGCCACCGGACAGGCAACTATACATTGACCACAATAAATACAAGGAGAATCCATCATGCTCACATTAAAGGCTGGTGCTACCTCCGTATTAAATCCCCTATTCACAAAATCAAGAATCCCTATTTCTTGAACTTTTTTACATGTATTTACACATCTTCCACATAAAATACATTTACTAGAATCCCTAACTATTGAATGGGATATGCTATCTATGGTACCTTCCACCTTAGCTTCACCATATGGAATATGTCTTATGCCTAATTCCTCTGATAGGGATTGTAGTTCACAGGTCTTGTTCCTAACACAAGTTAAACATTCCCTATTGTGATTAGATAATATTAATTCTAATGTGGATTTTCTAGCATCCCTAACCTTTTTACTATTAGTTCTTACTTCCATACCATCACTTACAGGATGTACACAGGCAGCTTGTAATGATCTTGCTCCCTTAACTTCCACAACACACATTCTACAGGCTCCCACTTCATTTACTTCTTTCAAATAGCAAAGTGTAGGTATATCTATATTAGCTTCCTTAGCAGCTTCTAGGATTGTATAACCTTTAGGCACAGAAACTTTTATATTATCAATAGTCAAAGTTACCTTTTCCATAAATTCTTCGCCCCCTTTATTTCTTAATTATGGCATTGAATGGACAAGCCTCCATACAAGCTCCACATTTAACACATTTGTCTTTATCTATTTTAAATACTTCCTTACCTTTAACTCCATCTATACAATCTGATGGACACTTCTTAGCACATATACCACACTTTTTACATAGATTTTCATCTATATGATAGGCAAGTAAATCTTTACATACTCCCGCTGGACAAGTTTTGTCTACCACGTGGGCAATATACTCATCTTTAAAATGTCTTAATGTGGACAATACAGGATTTGGAGCCGTCTGGCCAAGTCCACAAAGGGCTGATTCCTTAATATTTTTAGCCAATTCTTCTAATCTATCTATATCCTCAAGTTCCCCCTTACCTGAAGTTATCTTGTCTAATATTTGAAGCATTCTCTTAGTTCCTATTCTACAAGGAGGACATTTTCCACAGGATTCATCCACTGTGAAATCCAAGAAAAACCTTGCTATGTCCACCATACAATTATCTTCATCCATTACTATCATTCCACCTGATCCCATCATGGAACCAAGGCCTATTAAATTATCATAATCAATAGGAGTATCTAAATTCTTAGCAGGTATACATCCCCCAGATGGTCCTCCCGTTTGAACTGCTTTAAAAGCCTTATCATTAGGAATACCTCCACCTATTTCATAAATGATTTCCTTTAAGGTAGTTCCCATGGGAATTTCCACAAGTCCCGTATTATTTATCTTTCCTCCTAATGCAAAAACTTTAGTTCCCTTGGATTTTTCTGTTCCAATAGACGAGAACCAGTCAGCTCCATTTAATATGATAGGAACTATATTTGCATAAGTTTCCACATTATTAAGAAGGGTAGGTTTTCCCCATAATCCCTCATTAGCAGGAAATGGTGGTCTTGGCCTTGGCATACCACGCTTACCTTCTATGGAATTTAATAGGGCAGTTTCCTCTCCACAAACGAATGCCCCTGCTCCTAATCTAATTTCTAGGTCAAAGGAAAATCCTGTGCCAAATATGTCATGTCCTAACAATTCATACTTTTTAGCTTGTTCTATGGCTATTTGGAGTCTCTTAACGGCTATAGGATATTCTGCCCTTACATATATGTATCCTTGACTAGCTCCAATGGCATAGCCTGCTATGGCCATGGCCTCTAGAACACTATGGGGATCTCCCTCTAGGACAGACCTATCCATGAATGCACCTGGGTCTCCTTCATCAGCATTACAAACCACATATTTTTCATGACCCTTAGCCCTATGGGCAAATGTCCATTTAATACCCGTTGGGAATCCTCCACCTCCACGACCGCGAAGGCCTGATTTTTTTATTTCTTCAATAACCTCTTCCCTACTCATGGTGGTTAGAACTTTACCTAAGGCCTTATATCCATCATAGCCTATGTACTCCACAATATTCTCAGGATCTATAACACCACAATTTCTAAGGGCCACCCTCTTTTGCTTTTTATAAAAATCCACCTCATCTAAGGAACGTATCTTATCTTCATCCTTAGCATCTTCATATAAAAGATTCTCTACTATTCTACCCTTAAGCAAATGTTCTTCTACTATGGTCTTCACATTTTCCTTTTTTATATAGGCATAAAAAGCCCCCTCTGGATAAACAATTACAATGGGACCTACCTCACAAAGTCCAAAGCAGCCAGTTTTTACAATCTTTACTTCATTTTCTAATCCATTCTTCTTTATTTCCTCATTAAAAGTATCTATTAAAGTTTCAGATCCTGAAGACGTACAACCTGTACCCCCACATACTAATACGTGAGATCTATAAAAATCCATTTAAATCCCCCCTTAATTTAAATCTATTTCACTGCACCTATAGTATATTCATCCACCACATTACCATTTACTATATGTTCTACTATTATCTTCTGAGCCTTCCCTGGAGTCATTTCCACATAGGTGACCTTATTTTCTCCACTTTTATATACTTCCACAATAGGCTCTAGCCTACATACACCAATACATCCCGTTTGACTTACTACCACATCCTTAAGACCCCTTTTGTTCACTTCATTTATGAGTTCTAAAAGGACAGGTCTAGCCCCTGCTGAAATACCACATGTGGCCATTCCAACTACGATCCTTACTTTCCCTTTAGAATCTCTTATTTCTATTTTATTTCTAGCTTCCTCTCTTATTTTTCCTAACTCCTCTAATGACTTCATAAACTCACCCCTTATTAATATTTTTTCAATATATGTGGAATATCATCTTCTACTAATCTTCCGTACACATGATCATTAATCATAATTACAGGAGCAAGACCACAGGCTCCTATACATCTAGTGGCCTCTAGTGTAAACTTACCATCCTTTGAAGTTTCTCCCACATCAATCTTTAATTCACCTTTAATTTTATCTAAAATATTTTGTGATCCTTTAACATAGCAAGCAGTTCCTAGACATACTCCAATAGTATACTCTCCCCTAGGTTCTAAGGTGAATTGGGAGTAAAAAGTAACAACTCCATAAACTTCTGAAAGTGGAATATTTAATTCCTCACTTATCTTTTTTTGTACTTCAAGTGGCAGACAACCAAATATCCTTTGTGCTTCATTTAAAATAGGTATAAGTGCGCCTTTCTTTCTTCTATTTTCTTCAATTGCATGGTCTAATTTTTTTAGATTCTCGTCACATAACAGCGTCTTAGACATAAAACCTCCCCCTCCTGTAAATATATAACTATTTTAATTATAGCAGAATTTTCTGAAAATTTGTTTGGATTTTGCCCTATAACAAGAATTTTTTTCCAAAATAAAAAGACTAAGAAAAATTCTTAGTCTTTTTATTTATTCCATTGTATGTCCTAATATCCTGCTACTTAAAGCCTCAGCTGCATTAAAGCCCATCTTCTTTTGTTTGTAGTTTCTAGCTGCCACCTCTATGATCATGGCTAAATTTCTACCAGGTTTTATAGGTAAACTTATTTTGCTTACCTCCACATCTAATATATTGGTATATTCCTCGTCTAATCCTAATCTATCATAGTATTGACCCTGTTCCCAATTCTTTAACTCTACAACTAACTCTATATTCTTTTTGTCCCTAACAGAACCTACACCATATAAATGTTTTATATCTAATATACCGATTCCCCTAATCTCCATAAAATGCCTTATGAGTTCTGGGGCACTACCTTCCACATTCATATCTTTTTTCTTTATTTCCACCGCATCATCTGCAACTAATCTGTGTCCCCTTTTAATAAGTTCTAGGGCTGTTTCACTCTTACCTATTCCACTTTCTCCAACCATTAAAATACCAATACCATATACGTCTACTAATACGCCATGCCTAGTTATTACAGGAGCTAACTCATCCTCTAAATAATTAATTATTTTACTTACAAATTTAGTAGTTCCCATATCTGCCCTAAGTAATGGCTTATTATGTTTTTTAGCAGCCTCTAATAATTCCTTTGGTATTTCTAAATTTCTAGTAACTATGGCACAGGGGATGTTGTATTTAAAAAATTCATTTGCCCTTTTTTTCTTCTTATCATCTTCCATATCATTGAAATATGTCCATTCTACCTTCCCTATAATCTGAACCCTCTCATAGGCAAAATACTTATAAAATCCAGATAATTGAAGGCCTGGTCTATTTATTTCCGATATTTCTATACACTTTTCTTCCTCTGGCATGTGAATTATTTCTAAATTTAAATCTTCTGCCATTTTTCTTACTGACACCTTTGTCATTTAATCACCTACTTTTTCCTTTTAAAAAAGTCATAAACTTCCTTTGCAGATTTTTTATTCATTCCATCCACTTTAGCCAATTCTTCTATAGACGCTTCCTTTATTTTTTCTATAGTCTTAAATTTCTTAAGTAGACCCTTTCTTCTATTTGGCCCTATTCCCTTTATTTGGTCTAATATGGATTCAACCATAGTTTTACCCCTTAAACTCTTATGATAGGTTATGGCAAACCTATGGGCCTCTTCTTGTATTTTACCAATTAATTGATAGACTTTCACCTGCTTTTGTATATTTATTTCTTCTCCCTTATATATTAAACCTCTAGTTCTATGTCTATCGTCCTTAACCATACCAGCTATTGGTATATTTAGATCTAGGGCATTTAATATTTCCGTGGCAGCATTTACATGGCCCAGTCCACCATCAACTAATATTAAATGGGGAAAATCATTAAACTTTCCTACAAGGGCCTTTTCCTTTGTGAGTTTTTCCTTTTCCTCTAACCCTCTCCTAAGCCTTCTAAATATTACTTCCTGCATACTAGCATAGTCATTAATATCTTCTGTAGTTTTAATTTTAAATCTCCTATAATCACTTCTCTTACTTTTCCCATCTTCAAATACTACCATGGATGCCACAGAAAAAATCCCTTGAGTGTTGGATATGTCAAAGGCTTCTAATCTTTTTAACCCCTCTATTCCCAGTAACTTGGCCAACTCATCTAAGGCTCCTTGGGATTTTTCCCTTTCTCTCATTATAGTTAATTTTTCTTCATTTAGCATGTCCACTGCATTTTTATGAACTAAATCTACTAATTCCTTTTTTTCTCCTCGCTTTGGAGCCCTTATGCTGACCTTAGAATCCTTTTTAGTACCAAGCCATTTTTCTATTATTTCATTATCTTCTAAATCTGTCTCTACTAATATTTCCTTTGGAATAAATGGAGTTCCAGAATAAAATTGTTTTATAAAGGAACTTATAATCTCACCTTTAGAATCCCCATCTATGTTAGAAAGTATATATTTTTCCCTTCCTATTAACTTTCCACTTCTTATGAAGAAGATCATAGCACAAGCATATTCAGTTCCCTTAGCCACAGCTATTACATCCTGATCTATATGGGATGTACTTATTATCTTTTGTCTTTCTGTAATGGCCTTAATGGCCATTATTTGATCTCGATAGTTTGCCGCCAATTCAAACTCCATATTCATGGCAGCACTTTTCATCTTATCTTCAATCTTTTCAATGAGTATTTTATCTTTTCCCTTTAGAAATAGTATTATCTCATCTATCATTTTCATATATTCTTCATTAGATACATTTTTAGTACATGGTCCTATGCATTTTTTTATATGATAGTTAAGACAGGGTCTCTCATTATTCTTATCTAAATTTTTTCTACAAGTCCTTAATGGATAAAACTTCTTTATTAGATCTATAGTTTGATTAACTGCACTTACTTGAGTATATGGGCCAAAATATTTTGCCTTGTCCTTATAGACCTTCCTAGTCTTAATTATCCTTGGATACTTTTCACCTATGGTTATTTTTATATAAGGATATTGTTTATCATCCCTAAGAAGTACATTATATTTAGGATAATACTTTTTTATTAAATTACTCTCTAATACTAGGGCTTCCATTTCTGAATCCGTAATTATATATTCAAAGTCAACTATGTGTGCCACCATGGCTCTTACCTTATTTGTATGATTAGAAGAATTTCTAAAATACTGACTGACCCTATTTTTTAATATTTTAGCCTTTCCCACATAGATAACTTGTCTCTTTTCATTTTTCATTAAATATACGCCCGGTTCCTTTGGTAGGTCCTTTAATTTATCTTTTATAATCAAATTTTCACCTCTATTTCATTTAATACATGTATATATTTTTTCATATTGTTCATACTCTAAATACAATAATATTTTAAGGAGGTCCTATGATAGTAAAAAAACTTATAGTAGCACTTTTACTAATTATTTTCTTAACTTTTCCAACCTTTGGAATACAATATGATAATGTAGATGCCCTATTAGAAAATATACCCTTTATGGTAGAAAATATTAACCTGGGAAATATAAATATTTTAAAGTATGATGATACCATATATGTTCCTATTAATATTTTACCTGAAAAATTAAATTATAAAATAAGTATAAAGGATTTTATAAGAGTATCCTACCCTAAAAACTATTTAGATTTTAGTGAAGCCAGTGCTTCAAAGGGTGAAGAATTTGTTTATGGTGAGATCATTAGTATTGATAAAAAAAGTAATACTTTTCATTTAGAACAGCATATAGATGATTCATCTCCTATAATAGATTATACTATAGGAACTACTAAAGATTGTATTATAGTTCTTAAAAGAAATGATAGGGCCATGAATATAGGCTTTAATGATTTAAAGGTTGGAGACTCTGTTGGTGTTGTATTAACTAAAGAAAAATTAGGTCGTGGTGTAATACTAAAATAAATAGGTATGATTAGTTTAAGGCATATTCAAAAAATAAATTAGTCATTTTACTGGCTATTTGAATTCTTTTCTTCGTTATGGAATCGCTTACATATGTTTAATATGCTCGCTCACCATGCCTTGAAAATAATCCAAATTCCTCAGAAAATTGACTAGTTTATTTTTTTCATATGCCTAACTAATCATATCTATTTTTATTTAATAGCTGCTTCTATTCTATTTAATCCTTCTTTAATATTATCTAATGAAGTAGCATAAGATAATCTAATATAATCATCTGCACCAAAGGCAACCCCTGGAATTACAGCCACTTTGGCCTTATCTAATAAGTAATTTGCAAAGTCCATAGAACCTTCTATTTTATATCCATCAAAGGTCTTCCCCTTTAGTTTTGAAATATTAATCATCACATAGAAAGCTCCCTTTGGAGTACCACAGGATAAATTTTCTATAGAATTTATTCTATCTACCATGAACTTTCTTCTTTCATCAAAGGCACAAACCATGTCTTTGATAGGACTTTCATCTCCCCTTAGGGCTGCAATACTTCCATATTGGGCCATAGTATTTGGATTAGAAGTGGCATGGCTTTGTATATTATTAATAATACTTATGATTTCTTTTTTAGCAGCCATATAGCCTATTCTCCAACCTGTCATGGCGTAAGCCTTAGACATACCATTTATAACTATAGTTAAATCCTTTATTTCATCGTTTAATGAGGCAATACTCACATGGTCTCCATCATACATTAACTTTTCATATATTTCATCAGATATTACATATATATTATTATCTATGGCAATCTTAGCTATTTCTTCTAATTCTTCCTTAGTATAAACACTACCCGTTGGATTGTTAGGGCTATTTAATATGATTGCCTTAGTCTTTTCATTTATATTACTTAATAATTCTTCCCTTGTATATTTGAAAGAATTTTCTTCAGTAGTTTGGACTAATAGGGGCGTAGCATCTGCAAGTTTTACTAATTCTGGATAACTTACCCAAAATGGCACAGGTACTATAACTTCATCCCCTGGATTACAAAGGGCTTGTAATGCATTAAACAAAGAATGCTTTGCACCACTAGATACTACAATATTTTCTGCCTTATACTCTAAGTTATTATCCCTTTTAAACTTTTCACATATGGCATTTTTAAGATCTAATAATCCTGATGCAGGTGTATACCCTGTAAGCCCCTTTTCCATAGCATCCATAGCCGCTTCACGTATGAACTTAGGTGTATTAAAATCCGGCTCTCCTGCTCCAAAACTAACTATATCAATTCCATCTGCCTTCATCTTTTTAGCCTTTGCCGTGATGGCTAGTGTAATAGATGGAGATATTTTTCCATTCTTAGTAGATAAAATCTTTCCCATTATACTTACTCCCTTCTTATGCTGGATGAATCTTTTCTTCCATATTAACATAATCACTATCTATTTTGTACTTTGTTGTCTCTCTAAATTTAAAAAATTCTTCTGCCACCTGAGGAAATAGACCATGAGATAATACATCTTCCTCTTGTTCTAAGTATTCTTTCATCTCATTTTTAATTGCTTCTAATTGGGGTTTTATTAAATCTGCCGGTCTTGTAGTAATTACTTCTTCATCTCCTATGATCTTCTTAATAATATCCTCTTTCATAGGTACAGTTGACTTTCCATACATGCCCTTAACATAAGCCTTAACTTCCTTAGGTACCATTTTATATCTTTCACCTGTTAATACATTTAACACGGATTGAGTTCCAACCATTTGACTTGTAGGAGTAACTAGTGGTGGATATCCTAAATCTTCCCTAACTCTTGGTACTTCCTTTAATACTTCTTCAAATTTATCTAGGGCATTTTGTGCCTTTAATTGGGATACAAGGTTAGACAACATTCCTCCTGGTACTTGGTAAGTTAATGTCTTAATATTAACTCCTAATACCTTTGGATTTAAAAGACCACTTTCAATAGCCCTTTCCCTTAAAGGAGCAAAATGTTCTGCTATTTCATTAAGTATTCCTATATCTAACCCCGTATCATATGGTGATCCCTGAAGGGTTGCCACCATAGATTCTGTAGGAGGTTGACTAGTTCCTAATGAAAATGGTGATATGGCCGTATCTATAATATCTGCTCCTGCCTCTATTCCCTTTAAATACATCATACTAGCAAGGCCACTAGTACAATGAGAATGTAATTCAATAGGTACCTTAACTGCCTTTTTTAACTCACCTACTAATTCATAAGCCACATAAGGAGTAAGTAGTCCTGACATATCCTTTATACATATGGAATTTGCTCCTATGGACTCCATATTTTTAGCTAAGTCCACATAAGTACCCACATTGTGTACTGGACTTGTAGTATATGATATGGCAGCCTGTGCATGGGCACCTTCCTTTACTGTAGTCTCAATAGCTGTTTTTATATTTCTAACATCATTAAGGGCGTCAAATATTCTTATTATATCTATACCATTGCTTATAGATCTCTTTACAAATTCCTGTACTACATCGTCTGCATAATGCTTATATCCTAGTATATTTTGACCTCTTAATAACATTTGTAATTTAGTATTTTTAACACGCTTTCTTATAATTCTAAGCCTTTCCCATGGATCTTCATTTAAAAATCTAAGACATGAATCAAAAGTGGCTCCTCCCCACATTTCAAGGGCATTATATCCAACTGCATCTAATTTTTCTAGTATAGGAAGCATATCCTCAGTCTTCATTCTAGTTGCTATTAATGATTGATGGGCATCTCTCAATATGGTTTCTGTTATCTTTACTTTCGACACAAAAATCTCCTCCATTTATATAATTTAACTAATTGTCTATTTAAAATAAGGCTAAGGCGACAAGTAAATCTAATGATTTTAGTAAAAGAAATCTTTAAATTTCACTACTTATGTCCATCTAAAACCTCTTTCCTTCATTGAAAATATTTATACTAATATTTTAGCAATGGCCACATACTTATGTACAGTTATGAACTTAAGTGTTATACTAGTATTAGTTTAAAATAATAGTTAATATTATAAATTCGCTTTATTTTTTTAAGTGGAGGATTGAGATGGATAAAACGGATTTGAGAATTGTGGAGATATTACAAAAAAACGGTCGAATTTCCCTAAAGGATTTAGGAAAGGAAGTAGGTCTTACCTCTCCTGCCGTATCAGAAAGGGTAAAGAGATTAGAAGAAAATGGAGTCATATTAGGTTACAAAGCCATAATAAACCCCCAGAAAGTAAACAAACATATCCAAGCATTCATACACACTTCTATGGAAAGGGACAAGTATAATAGGTTCTTAGAATATGCTAACAACATAAGTTCCATAATAGAATGCTATCACGTAACCGGGGGAAATTCCATGATATTAAAGGTCATGGTAGAAACAATGGAACAATTAGAAGCGTTAATTGATGATATTAAAAAAATAGGAAATACACAAACATCTATTATTTTATCAAGTCCTATTGAAGACAAGATAATAATTTAGGTAAAGAGAAAAGCTTAGGATAATCTCCTAGGCTTTTATTATTTTTAATATAGGTCGTACGTTAATTTAATGATATCTTCTAAACCCTCCCCTAGATATAAGACCTACCTAGCTTAACTGCTGCTGTCATAAGCACTTTGACACCAATTGCTAAAGCTTTCTCGTCAAAATTAAAATATGGATTGTGAAGTGGATAGTTATCAACACCATCTTTTCTTGCACCTAGAAAAATAAATGCACTTGGTACTTCCTTTGCAAAATATGCAAAATCTTCACCGGTAGATATTGGTCTATCCAATAATATACAATTTTCTTCACCTAATAGTTCCTCTACATTGTCTTTTACAAGGTCTACAATTGTATCGTCATTAACAAGAGCTGGATAAGAGAACTTATAATCTAGGATAGCTTGACCACCTAAAGATTGTGCTGTATTTTCAACAATTAGTTTCAATCTATTATATATATTCATCCTTACTTCTTCATTAAATGTCCGAACAGTTCCTTCAAGAACGACTTTGTCCGGAATAACATTATATCTCATGCCACCTTTGAATACTCCAATTGAAATAACAGCTTGTTCAAAAGAATCAATATTCCTACTCACAATTGTCTGTATATTATTCACAATTTGGGCTCCAATAACAATTGGATCTATTCCTAAACTTGGTAAAGAAGCATGAACACCTTTTCCTTGAATATCTATTACGAAAGGATCTGATGAGGCCATCATTACACCTTTTTTTATAGAAATATTTCCTGTATCTAGTTGTGGCCATATATGCATTCCAAGCATACAATCAACATCTGGATTTTTTAAAACACCTTCTTTAATCATATATT
Source organism: Anaeromicrobium sp. (assembly GCF_025210435.1). Classification (GTDB taxonomy): domain Bacteria; phylum Bacillota; class Clostridia; order Peptostreptococcales; family Thermotaleaceae; genus Anaeromicrobium. The sequence continues at coordinate 3,281 of NZ_JAOART010000134.1, read as the reverse complement.
GGGATCCCCCCCCATTAGGAGCATCTTCTTCTGCTGGTTGAAAAATAAGTTTCACAGTACCATGGATTTCATCTTTTATATTCATTAAACCACGTGCTACTCCAAGTCCAATTGCCGTATGTCCATCATGTCCACATGAATGCATTACATTACTTTTAATTGACTTAAAAGGCAGATTTGTCATTTCTTCCATTTGCAAAGCATCCATATCAAATCTTAAGCCAATCGTTGGCCCTTCATGATGACCTCTAATAATGCCAACAACACCTGTATTATAATAGCCTTTTTCAACCTCTATCCCCATATTGCTAAGTTCATCCACAATCAGTTTGGCTGTTTCAAATTCTTGCCTACTCAGTTCTGGATTTTGATGAATCTTTCTTCTTTGATGAATCATCCATTCTTCAAATTCATCAACTATACCCCTAATTCTATCAGCTATCATATTAAAACGCCTCCACTATTTATTAATACGTAATTTTTTATACTTATAAATAAATTCCCACTCCTAATTCCAATGGAAACTTGAAAATAATCCATAAAGTCAATTAAATATTCTAAACTATACCCATTAAAAATACTACTGCTACTAATAATATTCGTGATACACCCCTAATAAATTTCTTCATACATGCAGACATAAGTCCAGTTTGTTCTACTAACCCAATTCCTGCCATTATAGTAAGAACCAATCCAATTCATTGAATTCTTTATCAACCATACCATCAATAATATAAATAACTATCCCCTTAGCATACACAGTTTTAGTCAAAATAATATATGTATTATTCTACTTGGTCTACCTACATCAGATGGTGATTTTCTTCCAACAATTTTAACATAACCACTCTGTTCTAGTTTTCTTATTATCCTATTCATACTTCGAAGTGTAATTCCATAAAGCCTAGCTAACTCGCTAGGAGTAACTGAGTTTAACCTATATTGCTTTACAATACTATGCAACTTGAAAATTGTATTTATTCCTAAGCCTGATTTTCGAGCAATTTCAATAAATTTTTCATCAATCTGCTCTTCTTTTTCATTATTAGATTGTAAGTTATTAATGGGGCCAATTATTTTTTCTCCCTCATAAACAACAAATACTCTATTTCCTCCACATTTTTTTGCTCTTTCTTTTCCAAGATTAGCTCCATATTTTGCCTCCCTTGCTGTTCTACCATATCCTATACCTATACTTACAGTACTTGTTGTATTCTTATTAATCATACTGATCAACTCTATTTCTCTAAGGTTATTTGTTTCACTCTCTAAAATACTTCTAGTAGAAAACAAAATATAGTTCCCAAAACTCAATTCAATCACCGCAGCTTGAATACGTTGAGCGAATAAATAAATTTGTTCTGAAATTTTCATATTTTTCAAAGCCATTTGATATTCATTTTTATTAATTATTGACTGTTCATCTGGCAAATCCATCTCTACCACTAGTACTACTATTTGATTAGTCTGATTAATATGGACTAAATGTTTTAATTTTAACTTGGTTACCATTTCTCTTATAATATTCGAAGTATTTTTACTTTTAAAGCAAGGTATTTTTCTTAATAGAAGTTTTTTATATACACTTTCAATTCCTGTAATGCAGCAAGAAACCCTTCCATTACTATAATTTTGTTTATGAAAATTATATAAATAATCTATATATTCATTGTCAAGTATTTTTTCTTCTGCTATGGAAATATTTAATTTATCTTTTTCAATCCCTATCTCTCCATAGGCTTCATATAACAAGTCAGAATTATAGGAATCAAAGCTTATTCTTGATATATCGTAACCCTTTAATGCAGAAGCTTTTAATAAAACATTTAGTAGTGAAGATTCATGACTACTAGGTATATATTCCCAAGGTATTGAAGGGATTACAAGCTTACTAGCAAATATAAAGGGTGTTGTTCCAGTAAATAATATTCCATCTAGCTCTCCTTGAAATTTTTCAACTATAACTGGAGCTTCTTTATATATATTATATTTAAGGCTTACTAATTCTATATATTTAAAGTTTTTTCTTACAACGTCACTAACTATCTCTATACTTTTTTCAGGACCTATAACCCCTAATTTCATTACATACTCACTTCCTTCCCTTAACAGTTGATTATTTATTTAACATTAACATATAAAATTCATATTTTATATGTTAATGTATTTAAATTGAAAGAAAAATCTATATGAGATATGGACTTAATGAAATTAAATGTTTACTATTTTAAAATAGTAATTTACTTATACAGTTCATACAGAAAAAACTAAATACTCATCTGGTACATTAGCTAATTTTTTCATGCCTTCTTGCAATAATCCATTTTCTATTGTAACTCCAAAACCTATCATCATTACCAGCACAAGTCCTAATGGCTGAAACCCACCATAATTTTTCACTACATTCTTTAATGTCCATGCCAAACCGTATCTAGTTACTAAGCTTTGAACTTGAACAATCTTATCAGAATTAGGTACTACAGCAGAGCTTCCAGCAAATACATAAGAAATAACAAAAACTAACCCCCACAAACTCAAAAATAGCCAAAATGGATGGGTTAACTTATTTCCCCCAACTTCAATACACTTAATAACTCGTGTAAAAAGTGTTTCTTTTCTTTCTTATACTACAAATTTTGTATCATTCCTTTTCATTTGTCTCCTCCTTTTATTACTAAAATATACATGATAATCAGTAGCCTTTTAAGAAATTCACATAAAAACTATTAATTATGGATTTAGAAAATATTCAATGTATTTCCTCAATTATACCTTTCAAGGATATTGACTGTATATTGACTTTAAATATGTCTCTAATTGTCAATAAACATCTAATTATTAGGTAAAAAAATATAACCATTTAAAATATACATAATTTCAAATGGTTATTATTGAATAATTTCTATATGGGTGTTTATCAAGTAAGTTGTCCGATAAAGTTAAATTTTTTCCACATTGATAGTTCACTATTGTTCAAGTGTGGTTCTATTAAAGGTTAAAAAGGCATCAAGGATATAAAACGGTACATATTAAATTTACATTATACTCTAGTTGATGTTAGTATAATATTGTAGACATATAAAGCCGAACTTATTAATATATAAAGTAGGAAAAGGATGTGTTTACAATGGCTAAAGGACAAAAGAGATATACTCAAGAATTTAAGAACACAATAGTAGAACTTTATAACTCTGGAAAGACTCTTGCAGAATTAAATGACGAATATGCCCTTTCAAAATCAACTATCAGCGGATGGATCAAGAAAAATAAACCTGTAACTA
>NZ_JAOART010000133.1 GCF_025210435.1 Anaeromicrobium sp. | reverse complement strand
TATTACTATCTAATTTCATTCATAACACTACCTTTCAAACTTTACAACTGATTATAGTGTATCAAAGTTTGTGCCTATCGGCAAGTGCTATCCATCTCCCACTTTAGAAGTGGGAGAATTTCGCACGTAAGGTTAAATTTTTCTATAGTTGACCTTATTTCAATATTCTCCATGTATTTCTTTTTTGATTCATATAGCATTACTTATATACTAATTCAAATTCTTCACACACCACTAACATATCTTCTGAAAATTCCTTTCCTTGTTCTTTTAATCCCCTAGTAAAGGCATCTATATGTGCTTCTCTCCAATACTTTAAAGATTTATCTCCTTCCCCTTCAGTTTTTGCAAATTCTTCTGTTACTTCATCAAAAGGTACTATGGTTACTTTCTTTGTTTGAATAATACATTCAGCTATACCATCCCAATTAGTAATTACATTTAAATCACCTTCTTTAGGTAGAGGTTCATTCTCCACTTCATACCAATAATATAATGAAGTAGTTGCTCTTTTAACTTTATCTTTAACTAATTGGGCTAATTCATTAGCACTTTTTTCATTATCACAAAAGTACCATGAAATATAACTTTTATCAGTATTTTCAATATGTTCCCCTATAGATTTTAAATATCCTTTCCACATTTCTTCCACTGAATTGTGCTCTTTTATCATATCCTTCACTCCTCTTCCCGACTATCCTATCTATGAATTTACACATGCTTTTTCATTTTAACTGCTGATAGTTCTTTTCCTGACCAGTTTAACTTCATGTTTTCTACCATCTCAAAGCCATTCTTAAACCAGAAGTCTAATACATGTTCATCATAATCATTTACAACATCAATTCTTATATAATTAACTTTATTTCTTTTCAAATATTCCTCTAATCCCATATAAACTTCTTTCCCATAGGCCCTATTCTTATATTCATCATGTATCATAATCAAAGATAAATAGCTTTCTTTATCTACAGAGAAATCCATTAATCCTATAATTTTTAATGTTTCTTTCTCAACAATTTTACATGAATAAAAACCAGCTTGCCTCATTTCTTGTATTTCATTTTCTAACCAATTCATATCTACTTTTTCTTTATCCATGTGACACAGGAGAAATTTATTATTTGAGTTGTATATCTCAATGATAGATACCAGTTCCTCATCCTGTATAAAATCCACATATGTTCTTAATGTTTCAAGTATCATATAAACTCCCCTTTACTTTTCATGTGAAAATTAACAATTCAACAAATATATTTTAATCTTCTACTCAAACTTATGTGTTACATAATCCCAAGGTTCCATCCCCCTTCTATATGGACAGGATAATGTGAATTCATCCTCACTTTTCCACTCTACCCTATAATTTTCCCCTTTAAATGGCAAAGAGGCATCTCCTGTGGATAATTCTATTGGCAATTTTTCTTTGAATAAGAAATTCTTCTTTTCATAAATATAAATATATGTGGCTGCTGCCAACATCTGATGTTCTGATACTATCATGGTATGTGTTTTATTAGGTGATGTAATATATGTATTTGAAGATGGAACGCTAAATAAACTACCAAAAATGGAACCTAGTATAAAGAGTATCACCAAAATATAATATATTACGTTTAATATGCTATTCTTAATACGAATTACTAGTTTTATTCCTATTACAATAGCTATATCTACCATTAAATACATACTTTCCATAATTAGTTTATATTCACTATTTTTTAATAAACACCTTACTATTAATAAGATTAATAATATGGGTATCCATTTCTTTTTAATAATCATTATACTCCTCCATGTCCCCTATCCTTTTGGCCAAACTATAGTTCCATCAAATCCATAACCATCGTTACCTAATAAAATCTCATGGGTATTGCCATTACAATCTTCCCACTTAATCTTTTCCGATGGCATTCCACAGGGTAAATATGTTTCAATGTAAATGCTCTTATTTCTTACCTCTTTTAACTCATGTATAACTTCCTTTTCAATAAATTCCCCAGTTTCACCATTAAACTCTATCTTTATTAATTGAAAATCATATATACTTCCAGTAACTTCAGCTCTAAGAAATTTTCCACTACCTGTACCTTTTATTTGTAATTCTTCATAATCTTCCACTAGATTATCCCTATTAGAACCTATGATACATATGGATTGTGCTGGTATACTTGCATCCTTTAAAATGTAACTTATTGTTTTTCCCTTAACATCTATTATTCTTAATTCTTTCTCTTCTTTGGAACTTAATTTTTCTGACTGATTTTTTAAATCATTTATTTCATTCTCTAATTTTTCAATTTTCATATTTGCATTATGTAATTTATTTTCTAATTCATTTATAGTTGCTTCATAATCATTATTATATTTAGAATTTCCACTAAATCCTGTTAATACCACAACAATAAGTACAGCTACCATAAAAATATATTTTTTCACAAAATCACCCCTATTTTTGTCTCAGTTGAAAACTTTACTATACCTTCCCTAGGCTTTATTTATACAGCAACTTTCCTACAAAGGTAAATGTAAAGCAAGTTTTCACATGATATAGATTTCTGGTGTATAAACTTGCTTTATATGGGCCTATTTCAGGAAAATATATTGAAAATCTTTTCCATTGAAGTCCTTGTCACAAGCGAAAGTGTGAATCTTCGTATATAGGTTCATGTGTCATGTTGGAGTAGCATAGGATGTTGTGACGTTCCTCAATTCCAAAGATTTTCAATATATTTTCCCTTATAGGCAAGTTACTATATAAAACAATCTTAAAACCAAGAAATCTATAAATCTATAGTTATTTTTATTTATTTAGCTGGTCATTAAGTATACTCATAATAATTTGATTATAATACTTTCCATCTCTATATAATCTATTTCTTAAAACTCCCTCTTGTTCAAATCCACACTTTTCATAACACTTAATGCCTCTTTCATTAAATGAATGTACTTTTAAATGTACACAATATAAATTCAAATTATAAAAAGCATATTCTACTAACTTTCTTATAACCTTTTTCCCGTAGCCCTTACTCCAATAATCCTTTTGCCCAATTAATATTTCTAGCTCACAATTAGAATTTATCCAATCAATACTATTTAATGCACATTTACCTATAGTTATTCCATTCTCTAGTTCTATCATAAACTCTTTATTTTTATTGTAATCTAGATGGTTTAACCTTTCTTCAATCTGCTTATATCCTACCAATGTATTCCTTATAGAATAATAGTATCTTATTTCCTCATCTTGAAACCATTCATATATTCTTTTATAATCTTCTTCAACTATATTTCTAAATATAAACCCCTCACCTTTAATCAACTGTTACCTCCCTATATGCCATTAATTTTTTCTACAATATGGGTAAGCTTATATATCTAACCCTATTAATTCTCTCCATTTTTGTCCATTCTCACAATTAGGATCTATTCCACTTAATTTAGATTTCACAAAGGGTACCATTTGATCACATTCAGTTCCTGGACATCCTAACTTTGTCCATCTATCCATAAAATCAATAAAATTATCTCCTAATATGTACCCATGCCCTTCCCCATCATCATGGCTTAAGTAAACAACAGGCGTTTTACTTGGATAATTCTTTAAGTCAAATGCAATATAATCTCCATTTCCAACTTCTAGAAAGGCTAATTTATTATGCCATACCCTATCATATTCATTATGTTCATTTGAAAAACAATTTTTTACCCAATCATTTTTCTCTTCATTTATTTCACAAATATTGTTTATATTCCAATTACAATTCCCATCAAATATATCTTCTAATTCATTTGGCAATTCTATAGTATCTTCTAAGCTCCAATAAAAATCTACTTTTGAAGAAAATTCTAATAATACTTGTCTAAAACACTCCGGTAGTTTATATCCTAAATTATTTTCTACTTTCAAAACTTCTTCTAAGGAAGCTCTTTTACCTATTGTGAGTTCATTTACTTCTCCACCAATTGATTTAATTGCTTTTAATGTTTTTTCCCATCTTTCTATCCATCTATGATCTTTCATATAACCTTGTATCTCCTCTTATTTTTAATTACTGTTTAAATCCATATCCATTACTTCCAGTATTTTTTCTACATAAGTTCTAGCTCCAACAATTTTTACACTTTTATGGCCTAAAGTTATTACAACTTCTTCACTAAATATTTTATCTATCCAGGTAGGTATGCCTATTAATTCATTATTTTTTTCTTTAACTTTCCATTTATTCTCTTCTAATATATTTATTAATTTTGATTTAAATTCATCTCTATTTTCTATTTTGATTTCAACTATCTTCCTTGCATATTTCCACGCATTTCCTAGTACAAATACAGGTGTAAATCCTAATAGAAAGGGCAAATTCATATTTTTTTTCAATATTAGACATATTGCTCCGTGTATACCTATTATAATTAATGTCATCCTAAAACCAAAGTTAATAGAATGTTTTATATGATAAAATTTTTTAAGCATAAATTCTCTCCCTATATTTACTGTCTATTCTATTTTTCTTGGATATAATTTAATCCTTCTCATTCTTTAAAAAGGTATATTCTTTGTAGCTTATATAACATTGGATCTTAAATACTCCATATTGTCCAAGTGTTTCTTCAATAGGTCTTTATCATGGAACTCTATTTTTTCATTTCTTATCAATTTAGAAATATAGTCTAAATTCTTTCTTATTACATCTTTATTTGTAATATCTCCATGACTTTGTACTACAATATCTGGATTGATTTTAATATATTGTTCTAATGTTTCCTTATATTTCTCTAGTTGGGTCCAACATATATAACTTGGAATAGGATCATCTATGTTATCTCCAACAAATAGGGTATTATTAATATAATCATAACAGGATGCTGAATCTTCAGTGTGTCCAGGGCTATAAAAGAATTCCAAACCTTCTTCTTGGAACTTAATCTTCTCTTCAAAAGTATTATTTGGCAAAACTATATGTATATTTTCCTTAGCAAATAGTTCAGCCTTTTGAATCAATTCATCTTCTCCATTTTTTTCTATTAAATCTCTACATTTTTTGTGAGATATAATCATACAATTATGAAACTCACTATTTCCCCAGATGTGATCCCAATGACTATGGGAATTAAATATAATATATTTCTTTTTTCCAAAATTAGATTCAAGGTATTCCTTAATCTTTTTCATAAAATGGGGTCCTAAATAAGTATCACAAATAAAAAAGTGTTTGTTCCCTTTTATTACATATACATTGGTCACACAATCATATTTAGAATTTTTAAGTTCAAAAAATGTAAACAGTATACCTCTTTTACCAACATGTTTAATCTCCATAATCTAGTTCCTTTCTTCAAATGAAATATATCTAAAATATATAGCTATTATAACATCATTGCTAAATTTTCCCAAACAATTATAACGTTTATACTCAATTCTCCTAACCTTGTATATTTACGTTATCCATATTTGTGGTGTTTATTTCCTAATATATTGAACTCATTATTTGTAGATAATAATAATAATGGAAAAAGAAAGAGGTGAGTATATTGTCAAAAAAGCCTTTAGTAAAAGAAGCACGAATGGCATTAAATCAATTTAAAGAAGAAATGGCAAAGGAGCTAGGTATTTCTACCACAAATACCAATTTATCTAGTCATATTACATCTAGACAAGCAGGTCAAATGGGTGGAAAATTAGGTGGACAAATGACAAAAAGATTAGTAGAAAATGCTTCAAAGGGTATGACCCCTTCTGATTTTTAAGTAAGTGTATAAAAAAGGATGAATGAAAGAAACCTTTCATTCATCCTTTTTTAGTGTAAGGAACAATTCATCATTCTAATATTCAAATTAATACACAATATGTCCAGAAGTTTGTGGTGGAAGACTCTTGGTCATCATCATTGGTGAAATTACTCTGATAAGTGCCCCTTTTTCCACTGTCTTATTGTAATAAGTATAAGCATAAGACGTATGGATTACCACTGTATCCATAGGGTCTGTAGAATCTTTTACTTGTGAAATGGTGATAGTCATGGCACCCGTTTCATCATAAGAAATGTGCGTTACATAACCTGAATGTATTGCCATTTCACCATCATAAAATCTTAGATTTCCCTCTTCTACCCTTATACCTTTACCCAGAACCTCTACAACAAATTCAACTGGTACGTACATGCGATTCTCTACAATTTTAGGTGCTGAACTCAGTTTTTGTGGAGCTATTTTATTTCTAAAGTATTCATTCTTTCCTACAGTAACACTTGTCCATTGAGAACCCTTTGATATTTCAACAGCCTTGGTCTGTCCATTCCAAATCACATTATAACCCATATTTTTTGCTACTACGGAAAGGGGCATCATCATAACTCCATCTACCTTTACAGGTGCTAACTCCGTCTCAATCTCTTTATCATTATATGTCATTTTAATATTTTTATAAATTTCCTCATTATTTCCATCTATTATATTAACTATTTCATCCTCTTGTACAAAAACTTCCTCTCCATTTTTGTGCACAAGTACCCTAAGAGTTTCCAAAGGTTCATTTTCCCATGATTGTCTAAGTGTAAAAGTAATGGTTGAAACACCATCTCCATTTATTTCAAATGCAAACTCTCTATTTCCTCCAGCTCCTGGAATTTCTATTTCAGGTCTAATTTCTTTCTCATCCATAAAAGTCACATGTTCTTCATCATCAATGGCATAAGACCATATATATCCTGTTGATGGATTTTCTTTAAGATCAATTTTAAATTCATCACCTGATATGGATACATTAAATTTAGTAGACGATTTTTCTAAATTATTTATCACACATTGGGGCTTAATAATATTAGCTTCTTTATCTGCAAAAACAACTCCACATGAAAACACCATAATTCCTGTTAATAATATACTTATCATTTTCTTCATTTTCAAAATTCCTCCCATAAAATATATCTTTAGTTGTGTCTTTATATATGTATGACGTACAAAATAATAAAAAGTTCCATGTTGGGGACAGTTCATCGTCATATTTGATATATTTTTTGCTAAAAAAATAAAGACCCTAAATATTTCAACGTCTTTTAACTTAGTTTTTTCAATTCTATGCACAACAAAAACACCCTTTTAAACCTATTAAATTTTTTATATCTTAAGAACTTAATAAAAACTCATCCATAATTCCACCATATCTATTATCATTAAAAACTAGATACAATCCCAAATTACTTAACTCAGATACCCTTGATTGTGTTATATTTCCTAAAACCTTGCATATATTTTTCTGAGTTATATTTGAAAAGCAACTCATAAAGAAACATGCCAAAGCTCTCATATGGGTATATTTTTTATTGTATTTTACATATATTTTTCTTTTGTCTTGATTAGTATATTTAGCTACAAACTCTATTATATGAATAGGTTTGCTATTTCTTACTATAACTTTTCTATACCCCCTATACTCAGTCCCTTCATTTACAAACTCTCCATCTAAGTTTTCATCATATCTCTCACATTTAAATACCTTTTTTAAATGTATCTTCATACCAAATTTACTTAGTAGATTAATTCCATTTCCTAAAAAATCTTTACTTAATATATCATAGGTATTGGAATTTTTCATGTACTCCCTTAAACTTGAAAATTCATATTTTATTATTTTCTCTTGTGTATCAACTATATCCTTTGGATTATTGTGTATATACGCACTGACCATTGATAAGTACTCATTGGTATCCACAATTTTACTTTTAAATCTATCTTGAAAAACGTGTCCATGGCGTGCATATTTTCGATTAAAATATTGAGCATAACAAAAATTTATGGAATGCATAATTCTTGATATATCGGCTCCGTTACAATCTAATAACATATGACCATGGTTATCTAGCAAACAGTATGCATATACTTTAAATTTGTATTTTAATTGATATTTTCTTATGAGTGAAAAATATTTTAGTTTATCATCTCTTTCTTTAAATAGCTGTATCTCGCTAATGGATCTTACCATTATATGGTATATTGAAAAATGATTTTTTGCTCTTGCAAGTCTTGGCATAGAATATCCTCCTAGTTTTTTATTATGAGGATATTTTATGTAATATTAGATTTTTTATTCATGAGGCACGATTAACTGTCCCATACTTCGAAATATGTTTTGTCTATGCCATGACAAGTATTTCTTATTATGTTCATCTAATTCAATTTTCATGCCATCACGAATATTAAGTAATATTTTAGCAGAATAAGATAGTTCATTTGATATAATTATTTCCCCCTCATTATTAAATGTAATATATCCCCTATCAAATACTGCATCATGATGTGGACATAGTAAAAAACCATTATTTGTATCAACTTTTTCTTTTTCATCGCAGTCTTTCCATGGTTTTATATGACTAGCTATGAGAAACTCTTCTTGTACCAAACCACATATGTGACATTTTCCATATCTTTTTAGTAATAATTGTTTGAATTTACCTTGTCCTATTCTCACCTTTACTAATTGGTCTTTTTCTCTTCCTGTCAAATCACTACTATCATATATAACACTTCTTTCTTTGACATAACCTTGATTTGAATTATTATTAAGTATATGATTTAAATAATTCTTTTCTTGTATTTTTTTCAGTATGTATTCTCCTGATATCTTATTCAATTCATATAAGTACCCTTGATTCCCTTTTCCCTCTTTAGTAAATGGAGAATACTTTTCTGGTAATAACTCCTTCAATCCATCAAATATATCTTTTATGTAAATAGGCTCAACTAAACTATTATATTCTAAATCTACTTTCCAACCTTCTTCTGCCCATTGAATTTTATCAAAATCCCATGGCTTAATGGAAGTATAACAATGAGAAATAGCTGTACCTACTGATACAATTTTCCCTTTTATTACACTAAAAACAATATGCCCTTCCTTTACTTTTTTCATATTCGACCAATGAAATATTTCTTTTCCTGATTTAGAACGTTGAGGTGCCCATAAAAAGCCACCTTTGAATTCATTTTCAAAAGTTTTATTTTGATGCACAATAAAATAATTCATATACTACTCACCCCTTGTCCTTCAATTAATGAACTCATTGTATGTTTGTTAATCTAACTGTTTAATATTAACTCCTATATTGTAGTTCAATAATACATTATTATGTATTATTTTACAATTATGTATTTATTACCCATATATTCATCATAAAAATACTCCCTTCATATACAAAGAGAGTATCTTCAAACTAATCTTCCCTATTCATCTCATAAACCTTCAAAGCAATCTGCATATTTAATATATTATTATAATCATCAAAATCCACATGGTTAATTTCCTTTATCCTCTGCATTCTGTATATAGATTTCGTAACACTAAGCTTTCTTTATACAATAACCTACCTACAAGAGAACATATATTGAAAATTTTTGGAATTGTAGAACGTCATAGCATCCTGTGCTAATTCAACATGAGTCATGGACCCATATACGAATTTCTATTACCAAAATTAGGGCAAAAGTCCCAGTATTGCTACAAGGATTGAAAGTCAAGGGATTAACCGTATATATATTAAGATTTTACTAAATCTCTAAATTATTATCATATATTTTATTGTAAAATAGTAATATAATATAATGTATAAGTGTTTTACTAGAAGGTGGGAATTATGAATAGATCAAATATATTAAAAGAAGTAACTAGGGAAGAAGCAGCTAAAATAGTAGCTGAGCTAAATGAAACATCTAAAGAACTAGAAGAGTTATCACAATTCGTAGTAAAACTACATGATGAGATAGTTAAAAGTAAATAAAAACAAAGGGCCCTATTAAAATTTAATATGGGCCCCTTAGGCATATGAAAAAAATAAACTAGTTAATTTTTTTCATATGCCTTATTTTCTATTTATTCTGGTAGTCCTTTATTTAGTATAATCCCTTCTATCGAACTATTGGACGTGTATGAGATGCATTACAGATATTTTCTGCCATATTAGCCCTATTAGATAGGTTTGTGAATAAATAGTAAAAAAATATTATTTATCCACATAACCTTAATAGTTTTTACACAAATACACAAAAAGTCCTAGAACCTATGGAACCCTATGGTTCCCCCAAGCCTATACTATTCTATTTCATCAATAATATACTCAGTTTCTTGATATACATAATAGTTAAGCCAATTAGTAAACAGTAAATTAGCGTGGCTTCTCCAGGTTAAAACTGGATTGTTCTTAGGGTTATCCCTTAAGAAATAATTCTTAGGTATTTCTATGTCTAACCCCTTATCCACATCCCTTTCATATTCCTTTAGCAAAGTATCAATATCATATTCAGAGTGACCAGATATGAAAAACTTCCTTCTATCTTTAGAAGCTACTATATAAACTCCCGCTTCATATGAATGGGATAGTAAATCTAAATCTTCTACCTTTTCTATGTCTTCTTTTCTGATTTCTGTATATCTAGAATGTGGAACCCTAAATAATTGATCAAATCCATAAAAAAGTTTTTCCTCAGGTTTACTTATTTCATGATCAAATACTCCAAATAATTTCTCCTTTAAGTCGTATTTAGGTATATTGTAATAATGATATAATCCAGCCTGAGACCCCCAACATATATATAATGTTGACATGACATTTTTATTAGCATAATCTAAAATTCCCTTTAGTTCTTCCCAATAGTCCACTTCTTCAAATTCTAATTGTTCCACAGGAGCTCCTGTAATAATCATTCCATCAAATTTTTTATTCTTTATGTGACTAAAGTTTTTATAAAAGGTATCTAAATGGGTTTTTTCCGTATTTTTAGATTCATGGGATTCCATACAAAGGAAGGTCACTTCTACTTGAATTATGGAATTTCCTATGAGCCTAAGTAGTTGTCTCTCTGTAGTCTTTTTATCAGGCATTAAATTTAATATGGCGATTTGAAGGGGTCTTATATCTTGATGAATGGCCCTATCTTCCTTTATGATAAATATATTTTCCTTCTTCAATTCTTCCCCTGCTGGTAATTTATCTGGTACAATAACTGGCATATACTCTCCCCCTATCCTTGAACCTTCTCTAAGGCTTGCCTAAAGTCTTCTATAATATCATCTATGTGTTCAATTCCCACAGAAACCCTAATAAGTTCTGGTAGTACTCCTGCATGTCTTTGTTCCTCTTCACTTAACTGCCTATGGGTAGTAGAACTAGGATGAATAACTAACGTCTTTAACTCTCCCACATTTGGTACTAATGTGGCTAATTCTACAGAATCTATAAATATCTCTCCAGCTTTTTTACCTCCCTTTATACCAAAGGCCAACATTCCTCCTGCTCCATTAGGTAGATACTTTTTTGCCAACTCATAAGAACTACTAGATTTTAGCTTAGGATAATACACCCAATCTACCTTTTCATGATTTTCTAAATATGTTGCCAGTTTTAAAGCATTTTCACCATGTCTATCCATCCTTATGTGTAGAGTTTCAAGTCCCATATGAAATAAAAATGAGTTAAATGGACTTAAACAAATTCCTAAATCCCTTAATAATTGTACCCTTGCCTTTCCTATGAAAGCTGCCTTTCCGAAAGCCTGCGTATATACCATGCCGTGATAACTAGGATCTGGCTTAGTAAGTTCTAAAAACTTGCCATTATTCCAATTAAAGTTACCACTATCTACAATTACTCCTCCTATGGAATTACCATGGCCACCAATATATTTAGTTGCCGAGTACACTACTATATGGGCTCCATGTTCAAAGGGTCTACATAAGTAAGATGTGGCAAAGGTGTTATCAACTATAAAGGGAACATTAAATTCCTCTGATAAATTACTAAATTTATTAAAATCTAGTACGTTAAATCCTGGATTTCCTATAGTTTCTCCATATAAGGCCTTAGTATTTTTCCTAAAGGCATTCCTTATTACTTCTATGGGGTCATTAGGATTTACAAAGGTAACCTCTATTCCAAATTTCTTGAAGGTATTATTAAATAAAGTATAGGTTCCACCATACAAAGTACTTGCAGCAACTATATGGTCTCCCCCTCCACAAATGTTTAAAAGGGCTAAGCTAATGGCTCCTTGGCCAGAAGATGTGGCTAGGGCTCCTACTCCACCTTCTAATGCGTTTACCTTTTCTTCAAAGGCACTACTTGTAGGGTTATTGATTCTCGTATATATATTTCCCGACTCCTCTAAATCAAATAATTTTGCAGCCCGCTCTGCACTTCCTAGATAATAGGATGCCGTCTGATGAATTGGCAAATTTCTAGCACCCGTTTCATCTGCTTTATAAGTTCCTTGTACTGCTTTTGTATTAAAATTCCAATTATCATTCATATGTTCTCCTCCTTTTTTTGGAGAATAGAAATACCAATTTAGAACTAATTTTTAGAATAAAAAAATCTTCTCCCATATATGGAAGAAGATAGTTCGCAAAAGTTCCCTATTCTCTCATCTTCCAGATAATGATTCTGCAGGATTTAGCACCTTTTCAACATTTTAGTTGATGGTTGCTGAGACGTCCCAGGGCCTGTTCCCTCTGTCTCTCTTGATGAGATATTAAATTTCTTAATATTATATTTTATTTTAACTTTTCTGTCAATAGACTATTTTTATTCTTTAAAATTATTCTGCTATTATTTCAATAATAGTACCCTTCACCTTATTATTATCATCACCTAGTATTTTTATAAATATCTTATCCTTCACAAATCTACTCGTATCTTCTTCCTTATTAAAACCATTTTCCTTTAATATATCTACAGCTTTATCTTCATCCATACCCTTTTTTATACCATATAAATCCTCATTACTACCCTTTAATATTATTTTTCTTACTTTACTGTCCTTATCAAATCCTATACTAATATTTTTATCCTCATATGTTCTTTCATATCCATAGACACAAGGAGAATGTTCTCCTTCTCCACCTAATATATCTAATACTTTCTTTTCTTCCATTAAAAGCTTTATTCCAAACATATTAATGTTAGGATTAATTTCTTCACTTATAAACTTGTCTTCCTTAGAACTGTTACATCCAGTAAATAGGCCTATAATCAAAGTTAAAATCATTATGCTATTTAATAATTTTTTCATCTTTTTCCTCCCTTAGGCATATTAAAAAGGATATAACCATAATCCTAGTTATATCCTATGTATTACTATTTTTCTACTTCATACTTTCCATCTTGCCATCCTATGATTCCACCAGGAAGACGGTACACATTTTTATATCCTAAAGACTTTGCTAAAGTTGCTCCCACGTGACTTCTTCCACAAGCAGTAAATCCACAATATATAACTATAGTCTTTTCTTTATCATCACCTAATAATTTTATAAATGCTTCCTTTTCTTCCTTAGTAGCATCTTCTATAGATTTCTTAGGCATTACTCCACTTAATGCAGTTGGTATATGACCTTTTTTGTAAAAATCATTTGGCATAGTATCTATAATTACCATTTCTTTTCCTTCATCTATCCATTTTTTAAGTTCTTCTCCACTAACTAAATCATATCCACCAGCCTGTTGACCCTTAGCTAATTTGATAGCAGCTGCCTCAATCTTTACTTCATTTCCATCTGGAGCTGTACCTATTTTCTTCGTTGCAGAAGAAGTTCCACAACCTACAAAGGCTCCAAGTGATAATACAACAACTAGAATTACTCCTAATATTCTTTTATTCATTAATTTCTCCTCCTTGTAAATACTAAGTTCTACATATTTTGCTATTTTAATATTATTACAAGATTCACCTAAAATCCAATTCATAATACTAATAATACTTTTAAAATTATTTAAAATTTCTATGCTTAATAATAATTCTTTTAAAGTACATGATAAGGACACAAAGAATACACACAAGGCCTTTATACTTTAATCATGGAAAATTTGTCCTAATAATGTACAGAAAAAATATTACTCGTAAAAGAAAGGAGTTTTTTAATAATGAATAAAAGAAATGCACTAACCATATTATTATCCCTATGCCTATTACTATCTGGATGTACTTCTACTGATGCAATTACTTTCACTAGAAATGAAAATAGTGAAACTAAAGTTAATGCTCATATGAATTCTAGTGAAAAGGATAGAGTTCTTCAAGAAGATAAGGAATTAGGTGAATTAATAGAGGATTCAAAGGAACAATTGTCTAATGAAGATTATACTAAAATAAAAGATCTTCATAAAAAACTTATGGAAGCAGATTATGAAGAAGACTTTGAAAATGGTGATGAAATCCATAAGGAAATATCAAATATCCTAGAAGATGCAGGAATTAATATAAATGATAATGAGGGTGAAATCCTAGGCCAATATGATGTGGTAGGGGGAAAGATAAATTTCCCTAAGGATGTGGACTCTTCCCATAAGAAACTTTGGCATAAGGTATTAAAAACATATGCTAATACACATTTAAGTAAAATAACATCCTTCTCTATTACTACAGATGGAAAGGATGGTATTTCAGGATCTATAGCTCCCATAGATGATAAAAATAAAACCTTTGATTTATCCTTAGACCCAGAAGATTCCTTTGATTCTAAGGGGAATCTAATAGGTAGAGAGTTAGATCACACCCTAGTTCACGAACTATTTCATATAGTTACTTTAAGTAATGATCAAATGAAGGATATAATAGATAATACAGGTGCCACCCTTACTATAGACGAAGGTACTACTGAAGAAAAATCTTATTTGAACACTTTCCATGAAAAGTTTTGGAAAGATATATATGAAGAATGTTTATCTATAGAAAAACTCAAGGCAGAATCTCCAGAAGAAGCTGAGGATTTAAGTATAAAGTTCTACGAAAAGTATAGTGACCAATTTGTTACAGATTATGCCGCATCTAACTCCGTAGAAGACATAGCAGAATCCTTTACTTATTTTGTACTTGACCCTAAGCCTCAAAATAATAGTATTAAGAATAAGAAAATACTATTTTTCTATAACTATACTGAATTAGTGAAATTAAGAAATACCCTAAGATCTAATTTAGAATTAAATTAAATACTAAATAAACATGGCCATCTATACCAAATGACCATGTTTATTTTTTTATAGTTTTATCCACTTTGCATTTCTACCCTTTCCTGTGGAAGCTATTTTTTCTTCAGCCTTTAACTTTTTGAGAACTCTATTTATAGTTGATTCTCCCACATGAGGGCACTTTTGTCTTATATCTTCCTTCGTAAATTGTCCTAAAATATGTTCTATAGTCTTTTCTACTCTTGAAGCCTTATTTCCAACTTGGCTATCTAATATGCCTACTCTTGATTCAAATTCTTTATATGCTCCTAAAATCATTCCTAAAAAGTATTCTAACCATATGAATATATTGTTATTACCTTCATGCCAATGTTTAGAAGATCCGTTTAGAGTTTCATAATAAGATTCCTTACTTTCTTCTATAATTTTCTCTAAACTTATAAATCTACCTACTTCGTATTCAAATTTATATAGTAGCAAAGTAGTCAAAAGTCTAGCCATTCTACCATTTCCATCATTAAATGGATGTATGCATAGAAAATCTAGAATAAATACACCTATTAATATTAATGGATCTATTCTTTCAGTAACCATTTCACTTCTTAAACTTCCACATAATTCTTCCATGGCCATGGGAGTTTCAAAGGATGATGTAGGTTTAAATCTTATATATCTACTTCCATTTGGTAATATTTCTTCTATCACATTATCCTGGGTCTTCCACTTCCCTCCCCAGCCTGGTAGGAACTTATACAGATCCCTATGAAGTTGAAGTATAGTATTACAGTTTATAGGAATATATTCATAAGAAGAATGAACAGTTTGCAATACATCCTTATATCCTGCAATTTCCCCCTCTGATCTATCCTTTGGTGATAAATCCTTATTTACTATATCCTTTAATCGTTTGTCTGTTATTATTATTCCCTCTATACTATTAGAAGCTTTAGTACTTTGTATTACAGCTATATCTTTTAGTTTTTCTAACATTTGAGGTGATTGTTGTTTATATAGTTGTTGTTTTCCTTTGTATTCATTAATTGAACTTATTAATCGCACAATTTTCATTGGAACACTAATATTTTCTAAATCTACATTTTTAAGCCACATTATAATATCCATCTCCTAATTTAATATGGTCATTTTCGTATAAATGACCATATTTATTATATAATAAATATGGTCATAAATAAATAAACATAGTCATTTTTGTGAAAATGACTATGTTTATTTATGAATTGATTTCTATGAGTCCATCTACTTTACTTTTATCATCTTTACCTATTCTCAAATATACCCTTTCCCTACTTTTACTAGTGCTTTTTCTACGGCGTTCATCATTCTTAAAGGTAAGCCACAATTCATAATAAGCCTTATGATTTTTCATAAAAAGTTGGCCCCACTCATACTCCAACAAACTATCCCATGTCCATTCACCCACTTGTGACACCACTTTTCCCTTTTCTATCACTTCCATGTGCTTACCTTTAAAATACATACCAAAACTGCCCATTCCACATATTAACCCAATCATACTAGAACCTATTCCCAATGACGCATAATCGTTTATAGTTAGAGCTTCCATTAAATCTCTGCTATTCCATGATTCTTTAGCTATTTCTTGAATATATATATAGTTAAACATTTCAAATATATTATGAACATAACCTAATTCCTTCATATAAGGATATGCATCATTTAGCTTTATGAAAAAAAGTAAACACCCTAATATGGCTCCTATACCATAGCATACAGAAAGTATTAAATATATATTTAAATTATTAGTACAAACAATATAAGCATTATTTATTCTCTTTTTATATTTCCTATAGGAATAAATACTACTTATAATACAAAGTAATAAGGCTATAGGTACAACTATATTAAATGTTCTCATTCTCTCACCCTCAATTCACCTTAATTATTCTTATATCTTCTCTATTTTTTAATAGGTTGTCATCCTTTATTCTACTTTTATATAACTCTATTTTCTTTAAATTTTTCATTTCTTCAATACCATTTAATGTTCCTATCTCTCCGTAATTTATCTTTAGTTCTTCTAAGGATTTTAAATTCTTACAAAAGCTTAAATCCTTTAACTTTACACCTTGAACCTCTAATTTTTTTAAGTTTACAAAAGTATCTCTTCTAAAATAATCATTAATCTTTACATAATAACAAATCAATTCATCTATATTACCTAGATTTTTTGTATTCACCACATAACTTAAACGCCCATGTTCTAGTTCTAGCTTCCTTAGTTTTTTCAATTTGTTTAATGGTTCTAATGATTGAATATTATTCAAATCTATATGCTATTGTGTTATAAGCACTGCTTTTAGAACACCCATATGTATATTAAAATTAGATAAATATATAAACATCATAAACCCTATATTAAAATAGCTCATAAATATCTTTTCTCTAAGATTTTTTCTTTCCTTATCATCCATAACGATCCCCCTAACCCCATAACCATTATACAATATTTCCCACAAGATTCCCATGCACAATCACTTATATGCCTTTAACTCAAAAAAATAAGAGCCAATTGGCTCTTATTTTACTCCGTCTTTAGAATATCTGTTAGCAGCATTCCAAAGCATATATTCTTTTATTCCTAATTCATCTAATGCTCTTACTTGAGCTTCCACTTCCTTAGGACCATACTTGATATGTCCTCTAACCCACTTAGCTGTGAAATCTTGAATCCACGGTCTTATGGAAGCTGGTGTTTCTATGTTTTTATTTCTATTTATGGCATCTTTAGTTCCATAGTATAGTGTTTCATATGGGAATGCATCTGGTACTGATAATCCATAAGTTCCGTTTGCATAGTGACTTGGGTACATCATAGGATTGATAGTATCAACTATATTACTCACAGCTTCCCAATATTGACCTAGGGCCATATCGTCTGTTACAGATCCTACTAGTCCGTATACGTCAGCTCCTATATATACTTCCTCTGGAGCTAATTGCTCCCTTGCAAACTTTAGGTAATTTTGGATTGTCTCTGGCTTACTTTCTCCTTTAGTATTTCTGTAGTCTAATAATTTATCTAATTTACCACCATTTGATGCTGGGAATCTTACATAGTCAAATTGTATTTCGTTGAATCCTACCTTTGCTGCTTCTTTAGCCACAGCAATGTTATAGTTCCATAGTTCCCTATCGTGAGCAGAAGCCCAAATAAGTCCATCCCTATTAGTAAATGGTTGGTTATTAGACTTATATATAATAGCTCTATCTGGATGTGTTCTAGAATATGTTGGATCTTTAAAAGATACTATTCTAGCTATGGCATAAATGTTGTTATCCTTTAGTTTTTTCATAAATGCTGCCACATCTTTAATTGATGCTCTTTTGTTTGCATCAGGAGCGTATTTCTCAGCAGCTTGTGTTTTAAATAGCATGCTTCCATTGTCATCTTTAACGTCTATTACAAAGGCATTAATCTTAGTTCTCTTACTCATTTCAATAAGTTCATCTAATTTTTTGTTAGAAGCACTATAAAGTGTCACATATACACCTCTTACTTCTTGCTTCGGATTAGATGGATAACTTTCCACTTTCTTTTGTGGTGAAAAATCTAGATTTCTAAGTTTTTCGGATAAAAGTTCTCTTCTGTCCTTTACCGTATACTCAGCAGCTATATATCCTTCTTTTCCATCATAACTTACTTTGTACCACTCTCTATTTTGTTCATCTATTGCACTTTCTAGTATAGTTACTTGTGATCCCTTTAGTAAGTTATCTACTATACTGGCATCTGCCTTTGCTGCTTCTCTCATTCTTAATTTACTAGCACTAATATATACTAGGTTACTTTCTTTCTCAGTTCCCTCTTTCCCCTGGCTAGTTTCGTCTTTAACATCCTTTGATGTAGTTTCTTTTGCCTCTTCCCCTTTTGAATCTACAACTTCAACTTGACCGTCCGTGCTCGCTACTGGTGTGTCTTTTTTAGTACATCCTACTACACCCACAACTAGTGCCAAGCTCAGACATAATGCTACAATCTTCTTCTTCATTCTGACACCCCATCCTATATTTTTACTTACCTTTTAATTATAACATGGCATTTTGTCTTTTTGATTAAATATTTTATTACGAAATAATTTCAAATTGAAAAAAGCCCCAAATTAGGCTTTTTTCAATTTATCTTTTATTTAATTTAAGTCCTACAGATTTTATCATTTCTATATCTTCTGATACATTCTTACCCGTAGTAGTAAGATAATTTCCCGTTAAAGCTCCATTTACACCAGATAAAAATCCGTCCTTATCCTTTTCTCCTAAGGCCTTTCTTCCTCCAGCATATCTTATAGTTGCATCTGGTAGAATAAATCTATATAGGGCAATTATTTTTAATATTTCAACAGGTAATAATATATAATTTTCTTCCATTGGCGTTCCCTTTACAGGATTTAATATATTTATTGGCACAGATTTAATACCTAAATTTTTAATTTCAAAGGCCATGTCAATTCTGTCTTCTTGACTTTCTCCCATACCAAATATTCCACCACAGCAAACTTCCATGCCCGTTTTTTGTACGTTTTTTATAGTTTCTATTCTGTCTTCATAGGTGTGAGTAGTACATATTTCCTTGTAGTATTCTCTACTAGTTTCTAGGTTATGGTGGTATCTAATAACACCCTTTTCCTTCAACTTCTTAGCATCTTCTTCCTTTAAGATTCCATGGGATGCACATATATGTAAATCTGTACTTCCAACCAGTTTATCGTATATTTCTAATAATCCCTCTAAATCTTCTTTAATATCTCTACCACTACTAACAAGGGAAAACCTATCTACACCCTCTGATTCCATTTCTTTAGCTCTTTCTATTATTTTATCACTATCTAATAAGCTGTATGTTTCTACTCCAGTTTTATAGTGAGATGATTGAGCACAATATCTACAGTCTTCTGAGCACTTGCCAGATTTCACATTCATTATGGTACATAGGTCTACCCTATCTCCCACAAGATTTTCCCTTATTTCATTTGCACTTTCAAATAATACTGTACAGGTTTCTTCATCTTGAATATTTGCTAATTTTAAAGCTTCTTCCCTTGTTATTTCTCCTCCATCTAGTATCATCTCTTTTAAACCTAGAATAAAGTCTCTCATCTCATATCTCTCCTATGCTACTTTTTTATGTATCTTAAAATATCCTGCTTTTTTAAGAGAAGGTATTACCCTTGAAGCCACAAGGGCTACTATACAACTTAATACAATATCTTGAATTATAAAAGGATAAAAACCAAATTGCATTGCATTATTAAAGGAAATTGGTTTACTCAAGTAATATTTAAGTATTACATATAAGTATGGAACACCAACCATATATACAGCTCCTAATCCTGGTAAAACACATTTTAATACATTAAAGAAACTATAATTTTCTTGTCTTTCAATTAAAAATCCTATTACTATAGCACATAATATGAAACCTAATAAATAACCAAATGTGGGAATCAACACATATGTAGGCCCTCCACCTTTAGTAAATACAGGTACTCCTGAAAGTCCTATGCCCACATATAATAACTGAGAATATAATCCCAATCTTCTTCCTAAAAGTATTCCTGCAAAGGCACAAAATACATATTGAAGAGTAAAAGGTACTACTGGGCCAGGAATTTGTATAAATGCACCGATTGCCGTTAAAGCGGCAAATAATGCCACTAATATAAGTTCTCTTGTCTTCATAAAACCACCTCATTTTTTTCTTAAGACCATAATATAATATTACGACTTTTAATGTCAACTAATATATGCAAAAAGGTTTACCTTTTACAAAAAAATAATGAGGCTTGAAAACCTTAGGCATATTCCTTATATCCTTTCCTTTAAATATATAAATACTAAAATCATCATAATTACCCAAGATCCAAAGAAATGCAACAAACCTTTAGACTTAACATCATAATTTTTACGTTCAATTTTCTGTTCTATATAGTCTAATATTTCATCTAATTTCAATATGCTTTTATAATTTTTTATTTGCATATTTAAGTATTTTTTATTATACTTTAGCTCTACAATAGACTTTGTATCCCTTATCTCTATTTCCTTTTCTGTATCAGAATCAGCCTTTAAATATAAATCATACTTATATTTCCTAAAAGCTTCCATTATTATGTCTTTAACTTCCTTATTATCCACATGATAAAATATTATTTCTTGATTACTTAAATCCCTATATATGGGATATAATATCATTCCTATAGGTATTAGGCCCATAAATAAAAGAGCTCCATCGTACCTATCCTGGTATAGGTCAAAGAATTTGTCTATTTGAAAATAAAGTCCTCCAAATATGAGTGCATATTTACTTAAAAATGACCTACTACACATATTAGTAGTACATGCCTTCCTAACCCCTTCTAAAAACAAAACCACCATGATTCCTATAAGAAGTTCCGTCTTTTCTAATATAAAATTCATTATCCATTCCATCAAACTCCCCCCCTTCATTATTTTACAATATTTGCCTCGACAAATACACTTTTTGTGAAAAATCATGACCACCCGTCGAACGGGTGGTTTGCTTTAGCCCTAGAAGGGCATGTTGCTCGCCGTGTCTTAAGACACATTGAAAGGTCTGCCAACCGCTTTCCTTCTCAGGCTACCCCTAAAGGGGTTATTTTTTCTTGC
>NZ_JAOART010000132.1 GCF_025210435.1 Anaeromicrobium sp. | reverse complement strand
TTAGAGCGCCCGGCTCATAACCGGTAGGTCCGGGGTTCGAATCCCTGAAGGCCCACCATATACGCCCAGATAGCTCAGTCGGTAGAGCAGGGGACTGAAAATCCCCGTGTCGGTGGTTCGATTCCGCCTCTGGGCACCAATTAAGATGGATTATATATCCATCTTTTTTTTAGTTTATTTTAAAGTTTTATCTGAATAGGGCTTATATTAAGGAGATTTTTATTAAAAAAAAGCGATGATTTTAATAAAATTTTAATAGAGCTTAAAGTTGCATATAATGCTAGATAAGGGTATCATATATATGTGACTATTTTTGGAAGAGTAACTTGTGCTTAAAAATATGATTTTTGCCAAATCCTAAATTATAGAGTGAAATATAATTCATTGGAGGTTATTATGAAATTAGAAGCTATTTTAGATTATTATATATATAATGGTGAAAAAATTAGTATACAAAAAGAGGATAAATTCAAAAATATTAAAGAACCTGTAGTCTATGAAGTTATTAGAATAATAGATGGACAACCTCTTTTTTTAGAAGAACATATGGAAAGAATGAGAAAATCTATGGATTTACTAAAGGCTCAATTGAAAAAGGACAATGAAGAGATTGAAAGGGAAATATATGAATTAATTAAAATTAATAGGGAAAAAAATATGAATGTGAAACTTGTATGTGGGGACATACATAATAGTCAGAACTTCATAGTATATTTCATAAGAAGTAATTATCCTAATAGTGAAGTATATGAAAAGGGCATACATACCATAACCTATAATAGGGAAAGGCACAATCCTAATGCTAAAGTAGTTAATTGGGATTTGAGAAGTAAAATTAATGAAAAGTTAAAGGAAGAGAAGGCCTTTGAAGCGTTACTTGTAAATGAAGAAGGTTATGTGACAGAAGGAAGTAGATCAAATATATTTTTTGTAGATGAGGATTGTGTATATACGGCTTCTAATGAAAATGTACTAATGGGAATTACTAGGGCACAAATATTTAAAATATGTGAAAGTTTAAATTTGAAAATGGAGGAAAAAAATATTTCAGTAAGGGAGATAGGAAATTTAAAGGGCGCTTTCATGACAGGAACATCAGTAAATGTGTTGCCCATAAGAACTGTGGAAAATATTAATTTAAACTCTGTAAAAAGTGAAATAATTAAAGACATATCCCATTCATATAATAAGATGGTAGAAGAACATATTAAAAATAGAAAAAAAGAGCAATTAGATTAGCTTTTAATAGTTAAAATTTTTTATTGGTGGCCTAATTGTTATATTAATTAGTCATGAAGAATAAACTATTTATAAAGGTTTGAAATTAGGAATTTAATACATGTTGAGGTGAGTATAAATGTATAAAAAAAGATCCATTTTTAGTTATGTGGCAGTAGTACTTATAACTGCAATTCTTACTTTTGGTATTACAAATTTTATTACATTAAAGGTTGGAGAGAAGGTAGTAATAAGTAGGCAAAACTATGAATATTATGAAGATCTAGATAAAACCTATGGGAAGATGATTAGTTTAAAAAATTACATAGATTCAGAATACTACACATCCACTGATGATAAGAATTTTGAAGATAGTATAATAAAGGGACTATTTAGTGCCTTAGATGATCCTTATTCCGTATACATGGGAAAAAAGGAATTTGATGATTTTATGACCCATACATCTGGAACTTATGGAGGAATCGGAGTAATAATGACTCCAGGAAAGGATGGCTTTATTACGGTAGTTGCCCCTATAGAGGACACTCCAGGAGAAAAGGCTGGATTAAAATCTAATGATAAAATATTAAAGGTAAATGGAAAAGAAGTAACGGCAGATAAATTAGATGAAGCAGTGACCATAATAAAGGGAGAAGCAGGAACCAAGGTGAATCTTACTGTTTTAAGACCAGAGACGGAAAAAACCTTTGGTGTTGACATAACGAGACAAAATATTAGACTTAAGACGGTAAAATCTAAAATCATGGACAATAATATTGGATATATGAGAATTTCCATGTTTGATGAACAAACGGCTAAAGACTTTAAAACCCATTTAAGTAGGCTAGAGAAGGAAAATATTAATGGTTTAATAATAGATTTAAGAAATAATCCAGGAGGATTATTAAGTCAATGTACAGAAATTGCAGATTTACTTTTAGGAAAGGGAACTATTGTCTATACTCAAGATAGAACTGGTAAAAAGACCTATGAAAAATCAGATGAGTCAAAGGTGGATTTCCCATATGTATTATTGGTTAATAAGGGAAGTGCAAGTGCATCAGAAATATTAGCAGGAGCTGTAAAGGATACTAACTCTGGTGTATTAATAGGAACAACTACCTTTGGAAAAGGTCTAGTTCAACAAGTAAAACCCCTTAAGGACGGAACAGGATTTAAACTTACTACGGCTCAATATTTTACTCCTAATGGAACATATATTCATGGAAAGGGTATAGACCCTAATATTGTAGTAGAACTTCCAGTGGAATTAAAGGAGAAGATAAGTTTATCAGACAAGGAAGACGTACAACTTCAAAAGGCATTAGAAGTTGTGAACGAAAAAATAGCTAATAAATAGACTAAAATTAAGGGACGGTATCTAAGCCGTCCCTTAAAATATAAGGAGGATAAATTTTGTTATATGTGATGGGATTAATGGGAAGTGCCCTTAAAAATTTATTTTGGGTCATATGCTCTCCTCTATTCTTAGTAGTCCTAATACTTCTTTATATACAATATAGAAGATTAAGAAAAATGGAGATGAAAACTCTAGGATATACTACAAATTCTATAAAAAATAAGATGATAAAATCTAGTATATATGGAATTGGAGTGTCACTGATTGGAACCATACTTATTATATTATTAGGAATAGGAGTGAATATTAAGGACTTTTATTTTGTGTTGCCCTTAGCATTGATTCTATTGCTAATAAATATTAGATATATGTGCTTTTCCTATGGAGGTAGTATTATTTCCATAATAAGTTTTTTCACAGGCTTTCCTAAAATTAATATTTCAAGCCTAATAGCAATAATAGGTTTACTTCATTTGATAGAAAGTATTCTAATATATTTAGATGGAAGCAATGATCATATGCCCATGGTAATGGAAAATGATAAATATGAACTAGTAGGAGCCTTTTCCATGCAACGGTTTTGGCCCATACCATTTATCATACTATTAGGTGTGAGTACAAGCTATAATAATAACATGTCTAGTTGGTGGCCCCTTTTAGCTTCTAAAAATTATATGTATGAATTGGCAGGAGCCATTGCTGCCCTAGGATATGGAGATATGACATGTATATATGAGCCTAAAGTTAAAAGTAAAATTATTGCTAAAAGATTATTCTTATATAGTATTACTACTATAATATTATCTGTAATAAGTATGAAGGTAATTATATTTAAATTAATAGGAGCAGTATTTTGTATAACATGCCATGAATATTTAATAAAAATGAGCTTAAAAGAAGAAAAGGAGAAAACTCCCATATACATACCTCCTAAAGAAGGAGTTTTAGTCCTAGAAGTAATGGAAAAAAGTCCAGCCCACTATATGGGCCTTAAAAGGGGAGATAAAATAGTTGCTGTAAATGGTTATAGGGTAAATAGTGAAGGGGATATTAGATATGGTTTAAATATGGGGTCAGGTGAATGTAATATACATATTTTAAAGGATAGTAGACTCTCTATGAGGAATTACAAAAAAAGTATAGATAGGTTAGGAGCCTTTGTAATATCTAAGGATTCTAAAGTAGTATTACAATTATCCAATAACTTTAGCATATTGAAAAAGATAGTAAATAAATTTAAGAAAAGGAAACATGCTATTTAAGTATTTTATGAAATAAGAAAAAGCAAAAGGCCCTATATATCCTTTTGCTTTTTCTTATTCTCATACATGCGAAAATCTGCTATCTTTATTAAAGAATCACTATCAGTAGAATCCTCTGGAAAAGAAGATATTCCGTAACTAAAGGTTATGGTTATTTTGTTTTCATTGTATAAAATAGGCTTTTCAATTAAATCCCTTTGTATGAGTTTAAATTTCTCTTCTATTTGATCTTTATGGGAGTCTAGAGTTACTATTATAAACTCATCTCCACCGTATCTTCCGATAATATCCGATTCTCTAAAATTTTCCTTTAGAACCTTTGAGAAAAGGGCTATGGCCTTATCACCATATATATGGCCATGTATATCATTTATTATTTTTAAATCATTTAAGTCTAAAATTGCCAATGAAAAATTTTCTTTATATCTTAAAGCCCTTTTATACACATTAGAATAAATCTCCTCAAAATAATGTCTATGATATACCTTAGTTAATCCATCGTATTGAGATAAAAATAAGGTTTTTTCAAAAAGGCATTGGTTTCTAATGGCTATACTCAACTGGCCAGATAAATATTCCATTATGACTTGATCTTCTTCTGTAAAAATATTATGGGATTTATTATTATCCACATTAAAGAAACCATATAATTCTCCATCTACAATTATGGGAGTAGATAGGGTAGATTTTATATTTAAAAGATTTAATGATGTAAATAGATTAAATGTATCCTTGTCCATATATTTTTCGTTAAACTTATTTGTATGATTTATAATTGTAGACTGGTGAAGGTTTTCCTTGTCATAATTCCTTAAAAAGGTTTCCTTAATATTTAATCGTACATGGGATATGAGACTCAAAGAACAGCCATAAATACCTTTAAATTGAAAGGTTCCATCTCCTGTAGCTATAAGAATGCTTGCCAAATCTGCCTTATCTATTATTTCAACAGCACTGTCTACAATAGTTTGAAATAAAGTATCCTTATCATTAATATGAATAATAGAGTTACTCACTTGAAGGATAACATCCTTGATATTATTGTAACGTTCTTTTTCTTCAATAGTACAGAGTAACTCGCCTATTTTATTTCTATTATCTATATGATTTTTATATATGAGTTTTAAACTATATGAAACTAACATAGTTAAAGCTAATAAAAGACAATAATTGAAAATAGAATTTTCTTTTGTGAATATTATGCCCAAAATGGGTATGAGTACTATTGTTATATGTATAAAAACTAATCTATAAGAAAACAAATATATACACACTCCTAAAAAGGTTCCGTCATAAGGTGGTTATAAAATCGAGAATATTTTGTAAACAAGCCTTTTGGTAGTTAATATCATTATATATTTTTTTAGGGGGTCTTGTAAATAATAAGGATAAATAAAATTATTTAATAGGAGTTTTTGTTTGACTAAAAAAGTAGTAAAAGATATAATTATAACCGAACAAATGTTTGAGGACGGGAGAGTTTCATATGGGAGAGTTTAAACTAGTATCAGATTATAAACCAACAGGAGACCAGCCACAGGCCATAGACAGTTTAGTAAATGGAATGAATAGGGGAATTAAGGGACAGACCTTACTTGGGGTTACAGGTTCTGGTAAAACATTCACCATGGCAAATGTAATAGAACAAGTGAAAAAGCCTACCCTAGTAATAGCACACAATAAAACCTTAGCAGCTCAACTTTGTAGTGAGTTTAAGGAGTTTTTTCCAGAAAACGCTGTGGAATATTTTGTAAGTTATTACGATTACTATCAACCAGAGGCCTATGTGGCCCATACGGATACTTATATAGAAAAGGATGCTCAAATAAATGATGAAATAGATAAACTAAGACACTCGGCAACGGCGGCCCTATTTGAAAGAAAAGACGTTATAATAGTGGCCAGTGTATCTTGTATTTATGGACTTGGAGATCCAATAGATTATGAAAAACTGGTTTTATCATTAAGACCAGGAATGATTAAATCTAGGGATCATATATTGAGAAAATTAGTAGATATTCAATACAGTAGAAATGATATAAACTTTGTAAGAGGTACCTTTAGGGTAAGGGGAGATACTATAGAAATATTCCCAGCAGCAGAAAGTGAAAATGCCATAAGGGTGGAGCTCTTTGGAGATGAAATAGATAGGATAACAGAAGTAAACACCATAACGGGACAAGTTGTAGGAACTAGAAGTCATATATCCATATTTCCAGCGTCCCACTATGTAACGACTAAGGACAAGTTAGAAAAGGCAATTGAAGACATAGAAGAAGAGTTAGAAGAGACTGTAGAAAATTTTAAAAAGAATGAACAACATTTAGAAGCTCAAAGAATTAAACAAAGGACCATGTATGATGTGGAAATGTTAAAGGAAGTGGGATTTTGTCAAGGAATAGAAAACTACTCAAGACATATATCCGGGAGGGAACCAGGCAGTAAACCCCATACCCTAATAGATTATTTCCCAGATGATTTTTTAATAATAGTTGATGAATCCCATGTTACAATACCACAAATAAGGGGTATGTATGCAGGGGATAGATCAAGAAAGGGAAGCTTAATTGATCATGGTTTTAGAATGCCATCAGCCTATGATAACAGACCTATGAATTTTCAAGAGTTTGAATCTATGATAAATCAGATAGTATTTGTCAGTGCCACACCTGGGCCCTATGAAAAGGACCATAGTGACAATACCATACAACAAATAATAAGACCAACAGGTCTAATAGATCCACCAATAGATGTAAGACCAATAGACGGACAAATAGATGATCTAATAGGAGAAGTGAACACTGTAATAGATAGGGGAGAGAGAGTATTAGTTACTACCCTTACGAAGAAAATGGCAGAGGATCTAACTAATTATTTGAAAGAAGTTGGAATTAAAGTAAGGTATCTTCACTCTGATATAGACACCATAGAGAGAATGGAGATTATAAGGGATTTACGTTTAGGTGTATTTGACGTACTTGTGGGAATAAACCTACTAAGGGAAGGTCTAGATATTCCAGAAGTTTCATTAGTATGTATATTAGATGCAGACAAGCAAGGTTTCTTAAGATCTGAAACTTCATTAGTTCAGACCATAGGAAGGGCTGCCAGGAACGTAAATGGAAAAGTAATCATGTATGGAGATAAAATAACTAAGGCCATGAAATATGCCATAGATGAAACTAATAGAAGACGTGAAATTCAGGAAAAATATAATGAAGAAAATAATATTGTTCCAAGGGGAATCAAAAAGAAAGTAAGGGACCTAATAGAAGCAACTAAGGTGGCAGAAGACGAAGCTGCATATGATGTGAATATAAGTGCAGATGCCTTAGAAGATAAGATTAGTAAGTTAGAAGAAGAGATGATGGAAGCAGCTACCAATTTACAATTTGAAAGAGCAGCAGAACTTAGAGATACCATAAGGAAACTTAAAGAAGAGTTGGAGGGAAAATAAGTTGTCGAAGAAATATATTACAGTTAAGGGAGCTAGGGAGCATAACTTAAAGGATATAGATATATCCATTCCTAGGGACAAATTTGTAGTTATGACGGGACTTAGTGGTTCAGGAAAATCATCCCTAGCCTTTGATACCATATATGCTGAAGGCCAGAGAAGATATGTGGAGAGTTTATCAGCCTATGCAAGACAATTCCTAGGACAAATGGAAAAGCCCAATGTGGATTATATAGAGGGTCTATCTCCAGCCATATCCATAGATCAAAAGACTACTAGTAGAAATCCCCGTTCTACAGTGGGAACTGTTACTGAAATCTATGATTATTTAAGATTATTATTTGCCAGAGTGGGAACTCCCCATTGTCACATATGTGGACGTGAAATTACTCAACAAACTATAGATCAAATAGTAGATAAGGTATTAGAGTTAGAGGAAAGAACTAAGATTCAAATATTGGGCCCTGTTATTAGGGGGAAAAAGGGAGAACATGTAAAGTTACTAGAAAAAATAAGGAAAGACGGATATGTAAGGGCTAGAATTGATGGTGAAATAATAGAACTTGAAGAGAATATGCGTCTTGAGAAAAATAAAAAACATACTATAGAAGTAGTAGTAGATAGAATCGTAGTTAAAGAGGGAATAGAAAATAGATTGGCAGATTCTATAGAGACGGCCATAAGTTTATCTGATGGATTAGTTATAGTAAATGTACTTGGTAAGGAGGACTTATTATTTAGTACTAAGTTTTCATGTCCAGAACATGGAGTGGGACTTACGGAACTTGAACCAAGGATGTTTTCATTTAACAGTCCCTTTGGAGCGTGTGGCCACTGTAATGGTATTGGATATTTAAGGAAGATAGATGAAGATATGATAATACCAAATAAGAATTTATCTATAAAGGAAGGTGCTGTAGCTCCTGTAGCTTCATCCCAAGAGGGAACTTACTATTATGAAATGATTAGGAGTTTAGCTAAAGTTCATCATGTGGACCTAGAAACTCCCATTAAGGAACAGCCAGAGGACTTCATAAGAAATCTATTATATGGAAGTGATGATCTAATAGAGTTTGAATATGAAAGTAAATATGGGGGCATGAGAAAATTTAAAGCCCATTATGAGGGAATCATAAGAAATCTAGAGAGAAGATATAGAGAGACTAATTCAGATAGTATGAGGGCCAGAATAGAAGAGTACATGGCATTAGATGCTTGTCCAAAATGTAGTGGAAGTAGACTTAAGGATGAAGTATTATCCGTAACTGTGGGAGGAAAAAATATTTTTCACGTTACAAATTTCTCCATAAGAGAAGCTAAGATTTTCTTTGATAATTTAGAGCTTAATAATAAGGAGATTATAATAGCAGAACAAATATTAAAGGAGATAAAAGAAAGGTTGGGATTCCTAGTAGATGTGGGCCTTGGATATTTAACCCTATCTAGAACGGCAGGTACTTTATCTGGAGGAGAATCTCAAAGGATAAGACTGGCAACCCAAATAGGATCATCCCTAGTAGGAGTATTATATATATTAGATGAGCCAAGTATAGGTCTTCATCAAAGGGATAATGAGAGATTATTAAAAACCCTTAGAAACTTAACGGAACTGGGAAATACCCTAATCGTTGTGGAACATGATGAAGATACCATGTACGCAGCAGACCACATTATAGATATAGGACCAGGAGCAGGAGCACATGGAGGAACCATAGTGGCAGAAGGTAATGTGGAAGAAATAAAAGATAATCCTAAGTCCATAACGGGACAATATTTAAGTGGTAAAAAGAAAATTGAAATACCAGAGGAAAGAAGAAAAACAAATGGTAAGTGGATAGAAGTAATAGGTGCTAAGGAAAATAACTTGAAAAATATTAATGCCAAATTCCCATTGGGTGTATTTTCTTGTGTTACGGGAGTTTCAGGTTCTGGTAAGAGTACCCTAGTTAATGAAATATTTTATAAAAAGCTAGCTCAAGAGCTTCACAGGGCAAAGAGTAAGCCTGGTAAGCATAAGGCAGTAAAGGGTCTTGAACATATAGATAAGGTAATAGACATAGATCAATCTCCCATAGGAAGAACTCCAAGATCTAATCCAGCCACATATACAGGGGTCTTTGATCATATAAGGGACTTGTTTGCAAAACTTCCTGATGCCCAAATGAGGGGATATCAAAAGGGAAGGTTTAGTTTCAACGTTAAGGGTGGACGTTGTGAAGCTTGTAAGGGCGATGGAATAATAAAAATAGAGATGCACTTCTTACCTGACGTTTATGTGCCTTGTGATGTATGTAAGGGTAAGAGATACAATAGAGAAACCCTAGAAGTAAAGTATAAGGGAAAGACCATATCTGATGTACTAGAAATGACTGTTAATGAGGGTCTAGAATTTTTTGAGAATATTCCTTCTATTAAAAGAAAACTAGTGACCCTAAAGGAAGTTGGCCTTGGCTATATTAAATTAGGTCAACCATCTACCCAATTATCAGGTGGAGAGGCTCAAAGGATAAAACTTGCATCAGAGTTAAGTAAGAGGAGTACAGGAAAGACCCTATATATATTAGATGAACCTACAACGGGACTTCATATTGCTGATATTCATAAATTAATAGGAGTATTGAACAAGTTAGTTGAAGGTGGAAATACGGTACTAGTTATAGAGCATAATTTAGATGTAATAAAGACTAGTGACTATATTATAGATTTAGGTCCAGATGGAGGAGACGGTGGTGGAGAAATAATCGCCAAGGGAACTCCAGAGGAAGTGGCAGAAATGGAAGGATCATTTACTGGGAAATATTTGAAGAAAGTATTGGAAGTTTAATTTAATATATTGAAAACACTGCGTTTAGGCGTGGTGTTTTTTAGATATATTTTAGGGGACATTTTTATTTTTCTTTTATTCTACCTCAGACGGTGATTCCTATAAGTTTAATTGGGTATTTAGACTTTGAATTTTGACAAGGATAAGCAAATAGAATAAAATAGATAAGAATATAGAACACTTAATAGAGCTAAAATAGAATGTAAAATATTGTTTATATATTTACTAAAAAATTAAAATTTAATAGAACTAAAGTAGAGCAGATGAAACTATGTTTAAAGATTGACTTTAAAGCATAGTTTCTTTTTTATTAAGAAGTTAGGACAGTAAATATATAAACAATATGGATTGGGATTATTGACAAATTTTAGGTGGTGTTATAAGCTTGAATAGATTAACAATTACAATTTATGGAATAAAGGGGGATGAGAGGTGTCAAAAATTTCAAATATGCTTAATATGTATTTTCTTATTCAAGGAAGAAAAATCATAAGTGTTGAAGAAATAGCAAAAAAATTAGAAGTAAGTACACGGATGGTAAAAGAGTACAGAAAAGATTTAGAATATGCAGGAATATATATAGGCTCAAAGTTAGGACGTTATGGAGGTTATTATTTAGAAAATAAAAGAAGTTTAGAGGGTGTAAGTTGCACAAATGCTGAACTAAGTGCGTTAAAAATGGCAAGAGAGACCATAAAAAGTGGTAAGTATCAATATGGGACACAGTTTGAAATACTAGCAAGTAAAATATTAAATTCAAAAAATTATATGGAGATTGAGTATTATCATAATATATCTATGCAACAGCCAGATGAAATAATTGAAAAAGAAAAAATATTATGGACAGACATCAATATAGCCATTAACCAGAATAGGAAAATAAATATGAAGTATAAATCATTAGGACTTGATAAAGTACAAGTAAAAGAAAGGGTAGTAGATCCATATGGGATTTTTGATTATAAGGGTGCTACATACTTTTATGGTTATTGTAATAGATCAAAGGATATAAGATTTTTTAAATTATCAAGGATATTAGAATATAAAGTCTGTAATGAAAAGTTTGACTCTAAATTAAAATTTGACTTTGATGAGGTAAAAGAAAAATCATTTGGAATATACACTGATAAGCAAATAGACCTTAAATTAAAAATACATTATCCCATGAGTGAGATTGTGAAAGAGCAGAGAATAGCAAAAAATCAAAAAATAACACAGCTAGATGAGAAAACAATATACTTTGAAGCTAAAATGAGTGGATATACGGAAATTAAGACATGGGTTATGAGTATGGGTAGTAAAGTAGAAGTAATAGAGCCTATGGAACTGAAAGAAGATATTTTAAATGAGATTAAAAGCATATCTAATATTTATAAATAAATTTTTAAGTGGACATAAATACTTCACATATAAGTGATAGGATTATATTGTAAAGGAGGTAAAGAGAGTGAGATTTAGTGTTGAATTATCATTAGAAGAAGAAAAATTTCCTAAGGATAAAAATAGAATATTTATTTCTTTATTAAAAAACAACTTTAGTGGTTATAATCAAGAATATTTTGAAAGTCAGTATAAAAATATGCCTAACAAGATGAAAAACTTTACATTTAGTGTATATATGGGGAAATGTAAGTTTTTAAGAGATGAAATAGTAGTACCAGATAAAAAAATATATCTGAATTTTTCAACTAATAATTATGAAGATGGAATTATGTTTTATAATTCATTTTTGACTAATATGGGAAAAGAATATCCTCTAAAGAATAACAAAATGAAAATAGAAAAAATAAGAATGATAAAAGAAAAGGTTATATATGACAATAAGGTGATTTTCAAGACTCTATCCCCAATAGTGGTGCGAGAGCATGGAGGAGACAATAAAAAAACATGGTATCACTCTTTAAGTAACGAAAAGGGACAAGTTATATTTAAAGAAAACATGAGACAACAGTTAGGGGATGAATTTGGAGAAAAGGCAATGTATGATTTTGAGGATATTGAGATAGACATATCTAAGGATAATAGGGATGTGAAGGTGAAAAATTACGGAATAGAGGTACTTTCTAATGTAACGAAGATACAGATGAAGGCAAAGCCTTATATTTTAGATTATTTTTATAAGGTAGGTGTAGGAAGCAAGAGGAGTAGCGGATTTGGAATGTTAGATATAGTGTAAGGTGGTGAACGAAATTAGTAGAATAAGATACTTTAGAACAGGACAATTAGTAAGAGATATAGGAATTGTATCATTATACAAATTTTTGAAAGAAAATTATGGAAACAAGATAGAAATTGAGCTTACTAATAATTATTTAGAGTTTGAAGAAGTTAATTTAAAAACTTTTTATAAAAATCTAGAAAAAAATATAGGATACTCATTTCCTTATGTGGGGAATAGTATAAGATTTGGAGGGAATAATGGACCGAAAGACGAAAGTATGTATGAAAATTTAGATTTTATATTAAAAAAATCTTTTGATTGCAATAGAAAAACAATAGAACAACAAGAATTAATATTAGATGAATATGGAATTAGTGGTCTTTGTAGTGTATGTAATAATTATGTGACAACAAAAACTCATTATAGCGTAAAAAATGGATTAGAAGAAAGAAAAGAAGATAAAGATATATATAGTTTTTTCGGAGGGAGAAGTAATACTTATAATAATTATGCAAAATCAAATGTAAAGGTATGTTTTACATGCGAGTTATTACATTTATTCTTTTTAATCTATGTAAAAGAATATGAATTAAATTTTTTAGCACATTGTGATAGCTTAGAAGATATTAATTATATAAATTATAAGATTTTAATAAATCATAAATTATATAATGACAATTCCCTTTATGTAAAACTAGCTAAATTAAATAGTAAAAGACTGAAAATATACAATATAAAAAGAGATAAAAGTAGATTAATAGTAGAATATACAAACTCATTTTTTACAAAGGATATTATAGGCAAGATAAGAAAAATTGAGATAGTACAGAAATATAAATTTAATGTTAAGGATAGAAGAGGATTAATAGCATATATAAAGAGGCTTATATATAGTAATAATGAGTATAAAGCTTACGAAATTTTGTTAGAAAATATAATTAGTAATGAATTAGATGATAAGAAAAAATATACACAAACAAGTGAAAATATATCTTTATATATAAAATTTTTAGAAGAAGGATTTGAGATTATGAAAAATAATGCATTTTATAAAACTGGTGTTTTTCTTGGACAAAAAGTAGAAGAAGAGAAAAAAAAGAATATAACGTATAGACTAACTCAATTATTAAAATCTGATAGTAGACAAGGCCTATTTAATGAATTGATGCACCTATTGATTAGTTATGAAATAGAGATACCTGCTTATTATAGTGATAGTATATTGACAGCAAAAAGTATTGATTTGCATTATAATGTAGGTAAATTAATAGAGGGATTTAATAAAAAGGGGGAACAATAAGATGACAAATAAAAGAGTATCGAGTATAACACTTACAATACTTACAGAAAGTCCAATAGCACTTTCTAATGACCAGGGATTTGGAACTTACACACCAATAAAGAAGTTTTTTTATAAAAATGGCAAACATGCTATGACTAGTGTAGCTACTTTCACATATGAACTTAGAAAACAATTGATATTAAAAGATAAATTAAAACCTGATGATTTAGTACAAAAAGCTAAGAATATTTATTTTAAAGATACAGACCTTGAAGCAGATATTTTTGGATATCTAAATCCGGGTAGTCAACAAAGTAAAACCTCACCAATTAGAATTATTCCATTTATATCAGTAAATACTTACGAAAATGATACTCAACTTATAACTAACAGAGGTTTTTTTGATATAAGCTTAGGACGAACTTACTATGAAGAAGTAAAAAAGAAAGATAGTCTTGAATATAAAGAATTAGATGTAGCACAAGTAAAACAAACTCAAGCTTTAGCTAATGAAGAAGTATTTGGAGATTATTATATATATACCATCATATTAGAATTAGACAGAATTGGAGTAAAGGAGATAAATGAAAAAGGTGAAAGATTATCTCCAGACAATAGAATTTATTTTGACAAAGATACTAGACATAAGATTATAAAAGATATATTAGATGTTATAAGTAAATTTACTAGGACTATAAAACATGAAACGGTACATTTAGAACCATTGGCAGTATTTGGTGGGATATTTGAAGACGTAGTTCCTTATTTTTGGAATGATATAGAGTTGGAGAAGAAAAGTAATATTATAAATATTTCTCATGCTCTAAATACTATAGAAGACTACGATTTAGAAAAAGAATATCATATTATATCCATCGGTCAAAAATTAAAAATAAAAGAAGATGGTAGAATTCAGAAAGTTGATGATAAAGGGGAAAGAGCATTTAATATTAGTAATAGACCAATAAAAGAAATTAGAAATTTAGTAGATAAATTAGAAATAAGAGATGACCATTATTGGTATATAAAGGGGTAGAGAGGTTTGAAAGAATACATTTTAAAATTAAATCTATATCAACCATTTGCACATTATAGAGAACCTAAAGTTATGCAAGATGATTATATACCTACCTTAAATATACCTTCTCCAACCACTATAGCAGGGATGGTTTCGTATGTAGCAGATAAAAAATTTGATAGTCCTTTTAATATTGGAGTATGTTGTAAATATAAAACAAAAGATATACATTTTATAAGGGGTGAAGATTCTGAATTTTATAGTAAATATCTTAAACAAAAAAAGAAAAAAAGATTATCATACATAGATTATAAATTTACAAAATCAAATAGGATTATGAACTTTGAAGTGTTACAAGATGTAGAGTTAACTATTTTCTTGAAAATAAATAATAGAGAGGATTTTGAACTTATAAAAAAATCATTCGAAAATCCAAAAAGATATTTGGTGTTAGGGAGGAAAGAAGACTTCGTAGTTAAAAATAAAAATGCGAATAAAATTGTAGAAGATATAACAGAAAAAATAAAAGTCATTAATATTAAGAATAAGCCTATGGCGATTAAAAATAAATATAAAATAAAAAATACATATGTTCCAGTTGATTTACAAGATAGAGATTATGATAGTAATAATGATGAAATATTAAGAAGTGGTGTTTTATATGATATTCCATCTATATACAAAGATATA
Source organism: Anaeromicrobium sp. (assembly GCF_025210435.1). GTDB lineage: Bacteria > Bacillota > Clostridia > Peptostreptococcales > Thermotaleaceae > Anaeromicrobium. Next base: position 4,949 of record NZ_JAOART010000132.1, on the reverse strand, counting down.
AAAGCTGATAAAACTAATAGGGAGCTGAGCCATAGTAACTACGTTTATATAGATAATTCTGGTTATTATCCGAGCAAAGGAGAATTTTTATTATATGAGGATCAAATGATATTATACAACTGGTTAGTGAAGGATGTGATCAATTGAAAAAGTCTATTCTTGCAAAATCAGATAATAAAAAAGGTCAAAAAAGACAGTCTTTAATAGAGCATACAAAAGATTTATTAAATGCATATAATGAAATTCTGTCTCAAGAAAACAATATTAATTTAGAAAACAAAGAAAATATTAGATTGGCTTGTTTATTACATGATTTAGGAAAGGCAAATGGAAAGTTTCAAAGAAAGATAGAATTAGCTAATAAAGCTTCTAATTTTGAGCTTACAAAGGATGAAAAAAGTGAGAGAAAAGAAATTAATGATTTAAATCATAATATTTTGTCAGGAGCTTTTTTAAAAAACATTTTTAAAAAGATGAATCTAAGTGAAAAAAGAAAAAATATATTATATAAGGCTATAATGCTTCATCATGGATATTTTATGAAATATTTCAATGTGGAAAATACATATGTAGAAGAATCAATATATTATGACATACAAGAAGCTATTTTTGAAAAAGGAAATTACAACATAGAAGAATTAGACAAATTTATAAATGAAACACTTGATATTAGTGTGTCACTTTTTGAAGAAGATTTTCTTGATTATGATTATTTAAAATATCTTAATGAAAGTTTTGAAGATGATAAATCTATGGTGGAATATATAATGTGTAAAGGATACTTGAACTTAATAGATCACTTAGCATCTTCTCAAATTAAAGAATATAATTACTATATACCATTTAATAGAGAAATTTTAGATGAAAATATAAAAAGTATCATAAGAAAAAAAAATAAAAAAATAAAAGAAGTAAAGTTCAAACAGTCTCAAGAATTTACCAAAAATAATATTAATGAAAATATACTTACTATGGCGTTTACAGGAAGTGGAAAAACTGTGGCTGATCATAGATGGTTTAATAGAAGAAAGTTTTTTTTAGTACCTAATAAAATATCTGCTGAAAGTTTTTATATGGAATTTTTAGAGTTATATGAAGGGGAGAATAATGTAGGATTATTACACGGAGATATACATTTATATACTGATGATAAAAAAGACAAATCTGATGAAAATGAGGAATTGTATATTTCTTTAAAAGACGAATCTTTAGTAAGAAATTTTGCTAAACCTTATATAATAGCAACAATAGATCAATTAATATTAACAATGTATAAATACCCTGGGTATGAGAAAGTTTTTGCAAGCATATGTAATTCTAATGTAACTGTTGATGAAGTTCATCTATTAGAGCCAAAAATGTTTTTAATGTTAATTTATTTTATGGAATTTTGTAATAAACATTTAAATACAAAATTTCATTTGATGACAGCTACTTTGCCTAAGTTTTACATGGAAAAACTTGAAAATTCAGCTATTGAATTTGAAAAAAATGATTCAGGAAATAGCGAAAAAAATGAGAAACGTAAGTTAAATATATTTTTAGATACAAAAGAAACAGAGATTAAAGAAATTGTTAAGGCGAATAATAGGAATAAAAAGGTTTTAATTGTGGTAAATACAATAGATAGGGGAATAGTTCTATATGAGCAATTGAGTAAAATAAAAGGACTAGAAGTGAATTTACTACACAGTAGATTTAAATTCAAAGACAAAAAAGTTAAATTTAAAGATATTTTAAACCAAGAAGGCGATGTATGGATAAGTACCCAGATGGTCGAAATATCATTAGATTTAGATTTTCCTATACTTATTAGTGATTCGGCTCCTATGGATTCAATAATACAGAGAATGGGAAGATGTAATAGGCATGATACAGTAGATTATGGTGAGTTTTATATCTTAAAGGATAATAAAGATGTATATGAAAAAAAATTAAAAGATGCAACTAAAAAGATACTAAAAGAATATAATAAAAAAACAATGTACATGCTAGACAGAAAAAAATCTTTGGATGATTATTATTCTGATGATAAAGTTATAAAGTATTATGACGATGAATTTAAAAAAGCTGATCAAGAAATTAGAGAACTTTATGGATTAAGCAAAGATACTTTCATGACAGGCGAAGATTTAATGTTAAATTTTGAACCGTATAAGAATATGGTTGATACAAAGAAAGAAGCTAGTAAATTATATAGAGATGGTCAGATGAATAGAAAGATTATGTTAGAAGAAGACTATGAAGAATTACATAATCAAGATGATAGGACAAGATTTATAAGTGATAATTCTATAGTTATATCGGATGGCATATTTAGAAAAATGAAAAAGAAAAAAGCTATAAGTGAAAAAAAAGGAATATATACTTTAACAAAAGGTTATTATAGCTATTCACAAAAACAAGGATTTGTGGCAAAAGTTGAAATGGGAATTGATGATAGACTTTTTTAAATAAGGGGATATACATATGAGTAAACGTATTACTGGGGTAATGGTATATTATTATTTTGTATGTAAAAGAAAGCTATGGCTTTTTAATAATGATATAACTATGGAACATAGCAGCGATTTAGTGGGAATGGGAAAACTGATAGATGAAACATCTTATAAAAGACAAAAGAAAAATATATTAATAGATGAAAGTATTAATATAGACTTCTTAAAAGACTGGAAGATAATACATGAAGTCAAGAAATCTAGGAAAATAGATGAAGCATCTAAATGGCAACTAAAGTATTACATATGGATACTAAGAGAAAAAGGTGTTCAAATTGAAAAGGGCATACTAGATTATCCTCTTTTGAGAAAAAGAGAAGATGTTTTGTTAAGTGAAGAAGATGAAACACAACTTAAAAACATTGTAAACGAAATACAAGAGATCATACTATTAAAACTACCACCAGAACGAGAGAAAAAGGGTATATGTAAAAAGTGTGCATACTATGAACTTTGCTACATATAAGGAGGCAAAATGGGAGAAACTTTTTATATTTTTAAAGATGGAGATCTAAGAAGAAAAGATAACAATATAGTTATAAAAACACCAGAAGGACAAAAGAAAAATTTAAAAGCTGAAGTCACAGATGAAATGTACTTGTTTGGAGAGGTAGGAATGAATACAAAACTACTGAACTTCCTATCTCAGAAGAAAATAATTATGCACATATTCAACTATTATGGATTCTATAGTGGGAGCTTTTATCCAAGGGAAGCACAAGTTAGTGGATATTTATTAGTAAATCAAGTAAAAAGTTATGACAACATGGAAAAAAGAGTAAAATTAGCAAAAGAAATATTAAAATCAGCATCATATAATATATATAGGAATTTAAGATACTATAATGGTAGAGGAATTGAATTAAGTGGACCAATGAAAGAAATACAAAGCCTTATTAATAAATTAGACTATGGAACAAGTATAAATGAGCTTATGGGGATAGAAGGTAATATAAGAAAGAAATATTATGCCACATGGAATAGTATTGTAAAGCAAGAGATAAACTTTGAAAAAAGAGTTAAAAGGCCACCAGATAATATGATAAATTCATTAATATCATTTGTGAATAGCCTTATATATACTACTGTATTGTCTGAAATATACAAGACACAATTAAATCCCACAATAAGTTTTTTACATGAGCCAGGAAAAAAGAGATTTTCATTATGCTTAGATATAGCTGAAATATTTAAACCATTGATAGGAGAGAGAATGATATTTTCTCTATTGAATAAAAATCAGATTACAGAAGGTGATTTTGAAAGAGAGTCTAATTGCATATATTTGAAGGAAGGTGGAAAAAAGAAGATATTAATGGAATATGATAAACGTCTTAGCCAAACCATATCTCATAGGGATCTGGGTAGAGAAGTATCCTATAGATATCTTATGAGGTTGGAATGTTATAAGTTGATAAAAGATATAATAGGCGAAACAGAATATAAAGGATTTAAAATTTGGTGGTGATTTTATGTATATAGTATTGATGTATGATATAATGATGGATAAAGGTGGGGCTAAGGTACAGATAAATGTTTTTAAGATATGTAAAAGATACTTAACTCATATACAAATGTCTGTATTTGAAGGAAACTTGACAGCGTTAAATTTGATGAAGTTAAAAAAAGAATTAGACAATTATATAAGGAATAACCAAGATTCTCTTATAATATTTAAAAGTAGAGATGAAAAGTGGTTGACTAAAGAATTTTTAGGGAAAAAAGATGATAAAACGTCTAATTTTTTTTAGGTATGAATCTGTCAATGTGTAGTAATGTAAAAACTGCTATAGGTAGACAAAGATAGATAATAAGATGTGTTTAGAGTTCGAATAGTAAAAATAAAATGTAAAAATAGTTATGAAAAAAGTTGAAAATTTGTATATAGACAAAAAATGCATATGGAACCTAATGATTTCAAAGGTTCTGAGTGGACGGCCTTTAATAGAACTAGAGTAGAATGTAAATGGTCATATGCCAGTTTTTGAAATCGAATGGCATGGTAACCTTTAATAGAACTAGAGTAGAATGTAAATTGATTATATATAGAACTGGCATGTATGCTGAAAGTATTCCTTTAATAGAACTAGAGTAGAATGTAAATGTAACTCACCTCTCCTTAATCCTAGAGCTATAGCCATCCTTTAATAGAACTAGAGTAGAATGTAAATCACTTCTAAAACCATATTCTCTATTTTGGTTCTGGCCCCTTTAATAGAACTAGAGTAGAATGTAAATTCACTCAAAATGCCAACATCATATACATAAGTCTTATCCTTTAATAGAACTAGAGTAGAATGTAAATAGAACTTATAATTATCATTATGCTTATCATTGTCGTTGACCTTTAATAGAACTAGAGTAGAATGTAAATTAAGTAGCATGTAAAATATATATTATCTATATTGTGTCCTTTAATAGAACTAGAGTAGAATGTAAATGTACCTTCAC
>NZ_JAOART010000131.1 GCF_025210435.1 Anaeromicrobium sp. | reverse complement strand
TTTGGGCATTCTCCTTTGTTTTGTATTTGGTCGGCAAACCTAAATACTATTCTAACAAAGGAGTCTTTTATTTTCTGCTCACCGCTGGAAGCTTTTTTGAACCACCCGCACAGCAGGTGGTTTTCACTTATACAATAAAACTCTAACTGTATACAGCTAGAGTTTTTCAAGTTTACTTATATTATTAGAAAGATCTATTATACTACTTGTAAGTCTTTCTAATTTCCCTTCTATGCGTATCAATAAATACATGGATACTACTATGGGGAATCCTAGATTGGCTATTTGAGTATATATTTCTTCCATATTTATCATCTCCTTTCATTTATATAGATAGGAGATATTAGGATTTTTAGACAAAAAATAAAACCTATTTCAATGTTTTTTAATTGATTATTCATTTTTATTACAAATACTATCCTATTCCTGATAGAATAATAAAAACTACTCCTTCATATTATTTAATACATATATTTCTATATGTACAATCAACACATCTTCTTTTAGTATTTGTTGCCTTTGGATAATATCCATCTAGGATTTTTATGTATTCCTTTAAATCCTTCTCTAATTTTAGTATGTCCCTTTCACTTATATCTACCTCCTTTATAGTATTTCCACCTCTACAATATACTAAAAATCCCTTCTTCACATCCACATCATATATTTCTTTTATCATAAGACTATACATGATCATTTGAGTTTTGTATGTATTATAAATTTTATCTTCATATTTGGCAAACTTATAATCTAGTGGTGCCATAGTTTTATCAGCTAGAGTTAATATTTCATCTACCTTTCCCCTTATTTTATATTTATCTGACACTAATAATACATCTATTTCCTTATCTATTACCCCTAATTTTTTTCTTAGATACTCCCTATTTTCCTTCTCTTTTTTGTCATGTATTTCTCTGCCCTTTATAACCTTATACCTTTTTTCCTCATATTGGCTAATTCCCAAGATCTTCATATAGTATATAAACCTTTTGCAATAATTAAACTCTATCATATCAGAAGGAGTTATATAGTAAGTATTTTCATTAAAAAAACTTTGAGATGATTTCATTCGATACCAACTCCTTGTCAAAGGCTTGTCCTATAAGTCCAGCTCGATTAAAGTTCTTTTTACTCATGGGAAATACATAAACAGAATCTTCTTCTAATGATACCATGTCTTCTAATCTAATCTTTAATTCATCTAATTCATTATCTTCCACATTACCTAAAAATACACTCTTTTGTACCCTATATAATCCTGTATTTTTACATACCTTAATTACATTTCTTCTAGTTTTATCACTCACTATGTCATAAATTACCCATACTAACATAACTGCATCTCCTTTAATATTCTATTTGCTATATTGTGGGCATCGAATTGAATTATGTTTTGAAGTTCTATATTTCTTCCCTTGTACTTTATTTTTTTCTCCATTTCCTCATTATAGGCACCTATTAATAATTCTTTTCCACCTTTATTTAGATAATATCCACCTTCTACTTCATCAAAGAATTCTTTCTTTATTTTTTTGCCCGAGAATAATTTAAATATTATCTTTTCTATATAAACCCTATATAATTCTATCAGATCAAAAACTAATGCAGTTCTATTATAATTATCCGTATGCATTATACCTATATAAGGGTCTAATCCTGCTATTATACAAGCCCTCTCCACATTAGAGTACATTATTCCATATCCATAGTTGAGCATACAATTAAAGTAATCTTTAGCTGGATTTTTGCTTCTGCCACTAAATTCATATTTTTTAGGTATTAGTCTGGATAAAGCTGAAAAATATGCCCTACTAGCACTACCCTCATATCCTTGAATAGTATTTCTTATTTCATTTATTTTTTCCGTATCTTTTATCTTTCCTATATTTTTTATTTGATTATTTATTTTTTCTATGGCCTCGTTTATGATGGTTTTTCTCTCTTCATCTTGTCTATTCTTGATTAATTTCCTTAGATGGTCAATTTGATTCTCCATCTTTGTCATAATCCATTCTTTCACAAGTTTTATGCCATAGCTACTCTCTTGCATTAGTAGTTGCTTACGTCTTATGGTGCTAATACTTCCCATCTTTGAGTGCCATACTCTTCCAAAGGGTTTTCCAGTCCTTTGTAAAAATACTATATCCACATTATTTGATACGGCTAGCTCCAATGCATCTGTTGTGATTGCAGCCCCTGTAGTTATTAGTATTTGTTCAACCTTCTTAGCTGCTATTTCTTCTGTCCTTAATTCATTCTTTATTTTAAAGCACTCTCCTGCCTTAGATATACGACTTCCCCTAGTATTTATTACTAGCTTCATATTTTCCACCTTCTCTATTGTGTTTTTTTATAAACACTAGTCAATACTTTTTAATTCTTGCCATTTATATGTCTTTTTAGTCTTTATATGAATCAATGGTAAAAAAAATGAGCCTATGGCTCAATAAGTATTTTGTTGTAATTTCAATATTTTGTTTTTTAGTGGATTATGTACTTGTACAAGAGAAAGAGTTCGTCAAATAGAAAAAAGAGCTTGTTTCAATCCTTGTTTTAATGGATTATGCACTTCTACAGTAACTTCTATAGGAACTATCTGTTGGTCGTTGTTATCAGTTTCAATCCTTGTTTTAATGGATTATGCACTTCTACCAGGGAATCTGGGTCACCACTTTGTACTAAAACATAACGTTTCAATCCTTGTTTTAATGGATTATGCACTTCTACGATACGTGATATGCGTAGTTTTAATGATAAATTAATGTTTCAATCCTTGTTTTAATGGATTATGCACTTCTACCATGTTTCCTATATTTTGTTACACTCGTTTTTACCTCTGTTTCAATCCTTGTTTTAATGGATTATGCACTTCTACGTGTTTGGATCATAACCTAACTTCCTTCTAACTTCTTGTTTCAATCCTTGTTTTAATGGATTATGCACTTCTACAGGGCATATATGAAGAGCCAAAGGCTTATTTACAAATTAAGTTTCAATCCTTGTTTTAATGGATTATGCACTTCTACAATTCAAAAACCCTATAGGAATTACAAGCGAAGATCATAGTTTCAATCCTTGTTTTAATGGATTATGCACTTCTACTATAAAAATGAATGTCTATGTGGGTGTAGAGAGTTCTTGTTTCAATCCTTGTTTTAATGGATTATGCACTTCTACACTACCTCACCCTCTATGCTCCCTTTACTATCTAATTGGGTTCAATCCTTGTTTTAATGGATTATGCACTTCTACTGAGTATCAATATTTTATTGAAAAGAGGTGATATTAGTTTCAATCCTTGTTTTAATGG
>NZ_JAOART010000130.1 GCF_025210435.1 Anaeromicrobium sp. | reverse complement strand
GCAAACTATGGTTTAGAAATATCAGCTTAAAAAGATATTCTAAATTGGGTAATCGTTACAACCCACTACTGAAAAGTAGCAAAGCCTATGGAGTGTTATAGCAAACCAAAGTAGCTTCGGCAAAATGGGACATTATGAAGTGGGAAAGAAACAAAATCTTTAATTTGTAGATTTTCATAGATTTTTGGTAACGGAAAAAAAAGATGCTTAGACCTAGAAGACTTAGGATGAATGAAGGAATAAGAAGTTTAGTAAGGGAGACCACATTAAAGGTTAATGACTTTATATATCCCATATTTGTAGTAGAGGGAGAAAAGATAAAAAGGGAAATAGAAACTTTACCTGGAATACATCATTTTTCTTTGGATATGCTTGAGGACGAAATAAAAGAAATTAAAGATTTAGGAATTAAATCTATCATATTATTTGGACTTCCAGAGTCTAAGGATGAAGTAGGAAGTAGTGCCTATGATAATGATGGAATAGTACAAAGGGCCATAAAAAAGGTTAAAGAAATAGACAAGGACATGTTTGTAGTTACAGATGTATGCATGTGTCAGTATACTAGCCATGGTCATTGTGGAATACTAAAGGATAAATATGTGGATAATGATGAAACCTTAGAATATTTATCTAAAATATCCCTATCCCATGCTGTAGCGGGAGCAGATATGGTAGCTCCATCAGATATGATGGATGGAAGAATAGAAGCCATGAGAAATATTTTAGATGATAATGGATTTGAAAACATATCTATCATGTCCTATAGTGCTAAATATGCATCGGCCTTTTATGGACCCTTTAGAGCTGCTGCAAACTCAACACCTGGATTTGGAGACAGAAAAACTTATCAAATGGACCCAGCCAACAGATTAGAAGCTATGAAAGAGGTAGAGCTTGATCTACTTGAGGGTGCTGATATAGTTATGGTAAAGCCAGCTTTAGCCTACTTAGATGTAATAAGAGAGGTGAAGGATATGGTAAATGTACCTGTGGCAGCCTACAATGTGAGTGGTGAATATGCCATGATAAAGGCAGCTGCAAAGGCTGGCCTTGTGAATGAGAAAAACATAATATTAGAAACGCTAACTTCCATAAAAAGGGCAGGAGCAGATATAATAATCACATACCATGCAAAGGAAGCTGCAAAATGGTTAAAGGGGGAACTTTAAAGATGAATTTAGAGAAATCTATGAATGCTTTTGAAGAAGCAAAAAAATATATACCAGGGGGAGTAAATAGTCCAGTAAGAGCCTTTGGTGGAGTTGGAATTAACCCTCCATTCATAAAAAGTGGAAAGGGAAGCAAAATATATGATGTGGATGGAAATGAATATGTGGATTATGTAGGTTCTTGGGGGCCTCTTATTTTAGGTCATGCCAATGAAATTGTAACGGAGGAATTAAAAAAGGTTATAGACATGGGTACTAGCTATGGAGCTCCTACAGAAATAGAAACTAAGCTTGCAAAGCTTGTTTGTGAGGCTGTAGACTCTGTAGATATGGTTAGGATGGTTAACTCTGGAACAGAGGCTACTATGAGTGCCCTAAGACTTGCTAGAGGTTATACGGGAAGGGATAAAATCGTAAAGTTTGAAGGAAACTACCATGGCCACTCAGATAGTCTACTTATAAAGGCAGGATCAGGTGCCCTACACTTTGGAGTTCCAAATAGCCCAGGAGTACCTGCTGATATAGCTCAAAATACCATAACAGCCAAATATAATGACATAGAAGACATAACTAATATATTTAAAGAAGTAGGACAAGAAATAGCAGCAGTTATAATAGAGCCTATAGCAGGAAATATGGGGGTAGTACCAGCAACTCAGGAATTTATGGATACCTTATCTAAATTAACAAAGGAACATGGGGCCTTATTAATCATAGATGAGGTTATGACAGGATTTAGAGTGGCATATAAGTGTGCCCAAAGTCTTTATAATGTAACTCCTGACTTGACTACCTTTGGTAAAATAATAGGAGGAGGACTGCCAGTAGGGGCTTATGGGGGTAGAAGTGACATAATGGAGAAAATATCACCAGTTGGTCCTGTATACCAAGCAGGAACCTTATCCGGAAATCCCCTTGCCATGATGGCAGGTTATATAACCCTTAAAACTTTAAGGGATAATCCTGAAATTTATGATGAATTAGAAGAAAAAGCAAAAAAATTAGAAAAGGGATTTGAAGAAAATGCCAAGAGTTTAGGAGTTAAGGTTACTACCAATAGGGTAGGGTCTATGCTTTGTACTTTCTTTAATGAAAATCCCGTTGTAGACTTTGAAAGTGCTACAAAGAGTCATGTTGATAAATTTAATATATACTTTAGAGAAATGTTAAAAGAAGGTGTATATATAGCACCATCACAGTTCGAAGCATCCTTCATATCCATAAAACATACGGATGAAGATATTGACAAAACCATAAAAGCAAATTATAATTCACTTAAAAAGACTATTAAATAATTAGAAGATGTTGACAAAGTTTTTTACTTTGTCAACAGCCTAATAGTTTTAATAAAATCATTAAATACTAAGTAATTAAGAAACTAAACAAAGGAGTTATAGACATGAGTTTATTTGAAAATTGGAAAGACATGGCATACAAGCATACATCAAGGGATACTTTTGAAAAGTTCTGGGGAGAATATGCTAAAGTAGAAGGGAAAATATATGCTAACCTTCTTGAGAATCATGAAGAAAAGTTTGAGGGAACAGTTAAAGGTTTAGCAGAAAAATTTGAAACTACTAATGAATACATAGTAGGATTCTTAGATGGAATCAATGAAAGTGTTAAGGAAAGCATGGATTTAGAAGGTGCAACTGAAGATACATCTGTAAGTTTAGAAGTGAACTATGAAAAATTATTCTTTAATATGCTAGAGGCTAGAGCTGATTATCTATACAATTTACCTGAGTGGTCAGGAGTATTAAGTGTAGAAGAAAGAGAAAACATAGTTAAGAAATTTAAGAAATCAAAAACTGTCGTTAACGATAATAAAGTGGGAAGAAATGACCCATGTCCATGTGGCAGTGGAAAAAAATATAAAAAATGTTGTTTAAAATAATCACTTTTCTTATGAAAAGTGTTTTTTTTGTATAAGTGAAAACCACCTGCTGTGCGGGTGGTTCAAAAAAGCTTCCAGCGGTGAGCAGAAAATAAAAGACTCCTTTGTTAGAATAGTATTTAGGTTTGCCGACCAAATACAAAACAAAGGAGAATGCCCAAATG
>NZ_JAOART010000129.1 GCF_025210435.1 Anaeromicrobium sp. | reverse complement strand
TAGGATTCGTTGTATCCGAATTTACGACTGTGGAGTATCATATCAAACCAAAGTAGATTACTATTTATAGTTTCAAAATGGGATACGTTGAAACAGTAATTAAACATGCTTTATAGAGTTTTATAAGGTTTTGGCAACGGTACCTAAAAAATAAATATATACGTATCCTATGATAGATTCAGGTTACAAAAACAAAGGAGGAGAAAATCATGAATAAACAGATAAAAAAAATAGTTTCAGTGTTTATTATAACAACATTTATTATGGCTAGTCCACTTGGCATTGTTGCAAATGCTGATAAAGACGACTCTAAAAAATCTCATACTAAAGAAAATAAGTATAAGGTGGAGACGAGAAAAAAAGCAAAAAAGGCAAGGAAAAAGGAGAAAAAGCAGGGAAAACAGAAAAAGCAGAAAAAGCAGTTAGAAAGATATATTAAAAATAAAGGAAAACTTCAAAAGGGACATGTGTCAAAGAGCTTAGAGCAAATAATGAAAAGTCATAAACTTGAAGAAGCACAGGGGTTATTAAAGGATCTTAAAGAAACGGAAATAGATTTAAAAGAAGTAAAAAAAGAAATGAAAAAAATAAAATTAGAAATGAAAAGATTAATGAAAAATACATATTCACAAAAAGAATTAAATCTATTGAGAAAAAAAGGTGAAGAAATTGCAGCAAAAAATCCTGATGCAAAGGTAATCCCTGTAGAAAATATTATAAAGAAAAAGGGATATTTTAAATTTGATACACCTCCTGTAATTAAAGAAGGAAGAACATTAATTCCTGTAAGAGCTATCACAGAAGGTCTGGGAGCCAATGTTACATGGAATGGTGAAGAAAGAAAGGTAATAGTTAGCAAAGGAGACTCAGAAATTATTTTCCAATTAAAAGACGGAAAAGTTTTTGTTAATGGAGAAGAAAAAACTATTGATGTACCAGCTCAAATAATGAATAATAGAACAATTGTACCTTTAAGATTTATTGCAGAAGAACTAGGATTAAAAGTAGACTACGATGGAGAAACGGATACTATTGAAATAGATGAAGAAGAAGAGTCTAATGAAGAAGAAGGTGTAATAGAAGTAGTAGACGAAGAAACTACAAATATTGCATAATTGGCAAATCCCCAAAAAGGACCTACTAGTAGGTCCTTTTTGCAATATAATACATGAAATGAAAATTAAGATTTTGTTAACATATTCATAATGAATTAATGATAATATATAAATGGTATAGATAAAAGATAGATTGTGGCATAAGATGAAGTAACTATATGATAAGGAGATCTAGTAAAATGAAAAAATATAAAAATTATTTAGCAGCACTATCAGTTATTAGTACGTTAACCCTGGGATTAGTGGGGTGTATGGGCTTTAAAGGAGAAGAAGTGGCATCAGAAAATATGGTAAAAGAACAAGTTGTAGAAATTGCAGATGAAAAACAAGAAAAAAAGATAGAGATTACAGATGGAAATATAATAGAAGTTAGTGAACAAATAAGAAAATTCATGGGATTAGATGAAGATTTGGGTAAGTATTTGCAAAATGAACCTACAATGGTTACTTTTCTAAAGGATGGAAATAGTGAAAATTCAGATGTGAATATAATATATATTTACGAAGGAAATGAAGATGGAGATTCAACGGCTCTTTATTTGTATATAGAAAATGACCAGATAGTTAACGCTAAATTAGATGAATATAATGGGTTTGTAGATTTAAATTGGAAAGAGGATGAGACCGTTGTATTTACAAATTCAGGTCAATTGGAAAAGCAACCTAAAGAAGAAAATATTTCCCTGGATTTTACTAATAGGGAATTAGCTCAAGAGAAAGTAAATGATAAGTTTGTGGGAAAAGAATTAAGAGAATTTAATGAGTTTATTGATTATTATGTACCAGTTACTAAAATAGTAAGAAAAGATAGGGAATTAGTTATGTATGTGTATTATGCCATAAACAAAGAAGGATATACCATGAGCACTACAATGAATGTGATTACAAAGGATAATGTAATTAAAGAAATATATTTAGATGATTCATACAAACCATCCATTAATCCAGTGGACAAATTAAAACTATAGATTAGGAGAATATTATGGGCAACTATATAATGGACCTAAGAAAGATAATAGGACATAGACCTTTAGTTATGTGTGCAGCAGGAGTATTAATTGTTAATGAAAAGAATGAAGTTTTATTACAGCAAAGGACAGATAATAATATGTGGGGAATACCAGGGGGGGCTCTAGAATTAGGAGAATTATTAGAAGAGACGGCAAAGAGAGAAGTACTAGAAGAAACAGGATTAATTGTATCTAACTTAGATCCATTTGGCACCTATTCAGGAGAAAAAATGCATCATATATATCCAAATGGAGATGAAGTATATATTGTATCTTCTGTATATATAACTAGGGATTATGATGGAGAATTAAAACTAGATAAGGATGAAAGTAAAGAGTTAAGATTTTTTAATATAGATGATATGCCAAAATTAATAAATCCTCCAGATGGGCCTATAATAGAGGATTTTGTAAAAATGTTCAAAAAAGATTTAACTTAAGGCCTATATTAAAAAAATAAATTAGTCACTTCACTGCTTAATTGAATTATTTTCTTCGTTATTGAGTGGCTCATATATGTTTAACATGCTGCTTCAACAGGCCTTGAAAATAATTTAAATTCATCAGGGACATGACTAGTTTATTTTTTTATATGCTTAATAGATATAGGAGATAACACGGTTTTTTGATTCTAAGACATCAATCAAATTCTCAATTTATGGTATGGATATGTCCTCCAACTTGATGAAAGCCTTAGAAATCAAAATTACTTTTACCCTTTTAAATTTTTCATGAATATTATGGGTTTAAGTAAAGAATAGTCTACTTATATAAAAACTTTAGTTACAAAGGAACTATTGCTCAAATATAGAACAGATTGATAATAGGTGGCCAATTCTATAGAATCTCCAACCTTATAATTTTGCGTAGCTTTTTGTATATCTATGATTAAATAATCACTACTACTACCTATAATTTCCACATTAGGATCCTTAGGAATAAGCTTATCATGGGAACCAAAATCTTGTTTGCCTATGGCTAATAGGGCTCTTTTGTGGATTCCCTTATCTTCATATACGGGTTTATCTCCAAAGGAATCTACAGATAATTCACCTATAGGATAAGAGGGTTTTTCTTTGATTTCAATTATTTCAGCCTTTAAGGTAAAGGTATCTTGTTTCATATAATCCGTCTTATAATTAAAGTAGTTTGGTAAATCTCTAGCTGTTAATAGGGCTTCACCTATTCTTAGGTTATTGATTTTAGATGGCATAGTTCCATTTAAAAGTAATAATAAAGATGAAGTGGCTCCTCCAGACACTAAATCTAATGGCCTTCCTATTTTATTCTCAATTGAGGAAGCTATATTACAAAGTTTAGTAAGATTAGAGACCGTAGGATTAACAGAACCATAACATCCCACATTAGTTCCTATTCCATATAATTTAACATGACTTAATTCATTTTCTACAAAGAGAGCTAATTGAATAAATTTATCCTTATCTATAAAACCTTCTCTTAAATCTCCCACATCAAACATTAATACTACTTTATGAGTAGTATTTTGTATTATACATTCTTTTTCTATGGCTTTGATAATATCAATCTCAGAGTTAAGACTAATATTTACATGTTTAACTAAATCACTTATTTCTGTTAACATGGGAATTCTAATGAGCATGGTTTCACATGAAACATTATTAGTTTTTAATTTTATAAGGTGTTTAATTCTAGAACTACCTAGGAAATCACATCCACCTTTAATAAATTCTTTAGCCACTTCTTCCATTCCAGCGCAACCCTTAATAATACCAGCAATACTAACGTTTTTTTCATGACAGCGACAGGATATTTGTTGCACATTGTTATAAATAGAGTTTAAATTTACTTCAAGAACTGGATATTTAATATTTTTATTATTCATAGGAATCTCTCCAATCCATATAGAATTATTTAACTTAAAGTAAATATAATATAAAATGCTAGTAATTACTATATAGGTGACAAAGATTTTATGGGAAAAGTATACAACCTACATATGATGAATTATAAAAGAAAAAATACTGTATTTATATTTAAAAATTTCAGAAAATTGTTTAAATATAAATTTCATGGGTAAATATAAAATATAGAAAAGGAAAAGTTAAGAGAACTAGAAAGTTCTTAACTAAAAAAATTAAGGAAATCTAAAGAAAAGAGGTGAGTCCACCAAAGAATTAAAGATCTACAATCAAATATAAAGTAAAAAATAGTACACAGGTAAATAGGTAAGATTGAATTTTTTTATAAGAATGTATTATTTATTTTGAAAAAGTCTTTAAAAAATAGAACATAGGGTTAAAGAAACTAAAAAAAGGGGTGAGTCCACCAAAGGATGAATGATTCACAATTAAATGCAAGTTAAAAAAGACAACTCTACTAATGAATAGTGAATGAGTTGTCTTTTTTAGTTTGTATTAAAAATACTTATAGATTTAGAGAAGATATTACAACTTGTAATCTTGTGTAGATTAAAAGGATAAAAAGAAATGAAAAGGCAAAAAATAATATAATAAAGTTTAGTAGAAAGGTGATAGATATGAAAAAATCTCCTGAAAATACAAGGGTTATATTAGGTATGTCTGGTGGTGTGGATTCTTCTGTGGCGGCTCTACTTTTACAAAGGCAAGGCTATAATGTGATAGGTCTTTTTATGAAAAATTGGGATGAAGAAAATGAAGAGGGAGTTTGTACTGCTACAAAGGATTATGAAGATGTGAGGAAGGTATGTGATCAGCTAAAAATTCCCTATTATACAGTGAATTTTGTGAAAAAGTATTGGGATAATGTGTTCACTTATTTTTTAGATGAATATAAAAGGGGAAGAACTCCTAACCCAGATGTCCTTTGCAATAAAGAAATAAAATTTAAAGAATTTTTAGAGTATGGATTAAAACTAGAAGGTGATTATATTGCCATGGGCCATTATGCACAGGTGGATTTTAAAGATGGCAAATACAGACTTCTACGTGGTGCTGATCCTAATAAGGATCAAACCTATTTTTTATGTGGATTGAATCAATATCAATTATCTAAGTCTATGTTTCCTATAGGTCACTTGACTAAGGCAGAGCTTAGGCAGATTGCCCTTGAAGCTAATTTAGAAACGGCCAAGAAAAAGGACAGTACAGGTATATGTTTTATTGGAGAAAGGGATTTTGATGAATTTTTGAGTAGATATTTACCAGCTAAGCCAGGCAAGATGATGACCTATGATGGACAAATCCTTGGAGATCATCATGGGCTGATGCACTATACCATAGGACAAAGAAAAGGTCTTGGTATAGGTGGAATAGGCACAGGGGAACCCTGGTTTGTGGCTGGAAAAGATTTAGAAAAGAACATATTATATGTGGTCCAAGGAGAAAAGAATCCTAGATTGTTTTTCAGGGGATTAGAAAGTCATAGTATAAATTGGATAAGTGGGGAAATACCAGAGGAAATTTTTAGATGTACTGCTAAATTTAGATACAAACAAAGGGATGTGACAGTAACTGTACATCCAAAATCTGATGGAAGTTGTAAAGTACAATTCCATGAGCCTGCAAAAGCCGTTACGGAAGGCCAATTTGTAGTTTTTTATAAGGGAGAGGAATGTTTAGGTGGAGGAATAATAGATGAAGTCATAAAATAAATGGGGGACAGGACTTCCATTTGTGTAAAAAGTGAAAAACTACAATTTATTTTTGTTATAACAGTTCATAAAGAATTTTTTAAAATATAAGGCATATTCAAAAAATAAATTAGTCATTTCATTTGTTATTTGAATTGTTTTCTTCGTTATGAAATCGCTTACATATGTTTAATATGCTCCCTTACCATGCTTTGAAAATAATCCAAATTCCTCAGAGAACTGACTAGTTTATTTCTTTCATATACCAAAAAGAGATTCTTGTTTTAATAATCAAGAATCTTTTTTATTTAGATTTATCATGAGGAAATTTCCCTTATAGGCAAGTTACTATAGGAGGAAAGCATTGAGGTGATGAATTTATAAAGACATATATACCACAAAAGAATAAATCTCAACAATTAACTACAAAAATATACAAATTACGACATGTCTTGTGTTATATAATACAAGGCGTATTGCAAAAAATATAAGGGAGGATATGAAATGAGTAGTAAAAAGATGAAAGAAAGGATAATGGTAATGTTTATAATAATGGGCCTTATTTTTATGAACATACTAAATCCAATGACGGCTTATGCCAGTGAAAATAATGAGAAAGAAGTAAAAACTAATAGGTTCATAGTCAAATACAAGAATGGGAAAAAGAAAGGCTATAGGCTCCAATCAGCTCGAAAAGAAATGACTATTAAAGATCTATCCATAATAGAAACTGAGAAGAATATGACTAGGGATGATTTTCAAAAGAAATTAGAAGAAAAGGATCTAATGGATGAGGTAGAGTATATTCAACCAGACTATAAGCTCACACTAACATCTGATGATCCATACTATAACTCCCAATGGTCGATAAAGGATAATACAGTAACAGGAAATGTATACAAAGAATCTAATAACACTAATAAAGATAATATTTTTAGTATAAAGGCATCTTCTGCTTGGAGTAAATCTACAGGAGATAATATATTAGTAGGTGTAATTGATACGGGGATAGATACTAATCATGAAGATTTAAAAGACAATATTTGGACTAATAAAAATGAGATACCTGATAACGGCATAGATGATGATAATAATGGATATGTGGATGATATTAATGGTTGGAATTTTAGTGATAATAATAATTTAGTTCATAATAAATCATCTAACCATGACCATGGAACCCATATTGCTGGAATAATAGGTGCCAAAAAGGATAACAAAAAAGGAATAACAGGTGTGGCACCAAATTCAAAGATAATGGCTTTAAAGGTATTTAAAAATAATGAAGCTTATACAAGTGACATAATAAGCGCAATCCAGTATGCAGAAAAGATGGGTGCCAAAATAGTAAATTGTAGTTGGGGAGACATAAATGACAATCCTGCATTGAAGGAAACTATGAAAAAATCTAATATGCTATTTGTATGCGCAGCAGGAAACAGTGGAGTAAATATTAACTCAAGCCCTGTGTACCCAGCAGCTTTTAATTTAGATAATGTAATAACAGTAGGGGCCATGAATAAGAGTGGACACCTTTATAAAAACTCTAACTACGGAGAAAATAAAGTCCACGTGGTAGCACCAGGAGAGGATATAATAAGTACTCTGCCAAACAATAAATACGGCAATAAAAATGGAACCTCCATGGCAGCAGCCTTCGTATCAGGGGAAGGGGCTTTGTTGTTAAGTGCGTATGAAAATATAGGTGCAAAGGAAATAAAGGATAGGATTATAGGTTCATCTGATAGGTTATCTTCATTAGAAGGTAAAATATATAGAGGGAATAAGATAAATTGTAAGAATGGAGTAGATGGTTTAATTAGTAATGAAATTATCCAAGTAGATGGAGGAAATCCTACAGTTACAGATACGGTGTATAGTTCCGTATATGGTGGAGGATTTAAGACTTTTGCTGACAGTAATTGGGCCCATGTAAATGAAACCACTTCGTCTATCATTTCTGTTCCTAAGGGAAATGTTAGAGGAGGACTTAGTAACATTGTAGTAAGTGGTAAGACTATTACAAACTTGAAAGGTGATGGGACTTCTGAACTAACATTAACAACAAGCTCAAAAACTCATAAAGTGGATTTAAGTACCATTTGTATCGATGGACATGAATATTTTTTAGCTGCTGAAGGTGATAATTCCAATATACAACTTAGATGGCAAGACACAGCAGGAATTAATTTAGGTTTTTCAGATGGCAAATACCGAAGAAAAGGAATTATTCAGACTTACAGTTCAGTCGCAACAAATCAATATTTTGGATTCTATGATCTAGCCTTAACAGGAAAAATTAAAAATATATTATTAATAGATTTAACAGAATTAGGGGAAGAAGAAAGAGACGTAAACACATTATTAAGTAAGTATCATTATATGTCTTTTACTAAATCAGCAACTAGAGAGATGAGGATTAAATCAATAGGAAAAAATTTGTTTGATGTTAATAATTTCGCAAAGCTTGAAAGTACGCATTATTCAATAAATGCTAATGGAGATTTAGTAGTAAATAACATTGATTCAAGAAATCCAGGAGATAAGTTTAGTTATAGTATAAAGTTAAAGCCTAACAAAACATATACACTATCAACTGGCAAATCTACAGGATTGAGGGTATATAACAAAACAAAAACATTGTTTGCTGGAAATGGTATTAAAACCACTTTTACAGTTGATCAAGATAGTATTATAAATCTAAAGTTTGTTGAATTAACGGGTTATCCAGTTGTAATTCCCAATATCCAACTCGAAGAAGGCACACAGGCCACTTTATATGAACCTTATAAAGAATCTATAACCTACGTTAAAGCTCCATATAATTTGCACTCATTTCTGAATGATATAAAAGATGAAATTAAGGATGAAAAATTGTATAAGAGGATTAAAAAATTAGACATAGGTGTTCCAAATTTCAGTAATACAGGCACAGTTAACATAGACCTTCATAGGTTTACTGTTGATAGAATAAGTACGGTTAAAACAAATGATTTTATATTAGATGGCCATAAGTTTACTTATGACCCAATTGACGCTGATAATGAAAGCAAATATTGGACGTATAGAGATAGTCTTAATCAAATTTACGTGAGAGTGCCAAAGGGATATTCTTTTAATATGTATATGTTAAATTATCAATTAGCACAACCCAAAACAATAAAACTAAATACATCACCAATAATCGCATATCCAAATGGAACCCTCATTATAGACCACGGCGTAAAAAATACAGGCATATATACTAGTGGCAAAATAAAAGTAGAGAATAAAGAGCTTCCTATAAACATACTAGAGAACGTTCACAAAATCTCAGGAAATGCAAAAATTCCTGTACCTATGAACAAAGTACATATTTCACCAGATAGACTCTCATTTAAAATAGATGGAGCTACTAATGGAGAGTTATATGAATTTGTGTACCTTTATGATTCTAGCCTAGGAACGTTACCTAGTGTAGAATTCTCAGTACCTATGAATAAAGAGGCTCAAGTAGATGGAAACACAGATATGATACAGACCTTAATAGAAAAAATAGAAACACTAGAATCTAAAATAAATACCATGGGAAGCAGTGTATCTAACTCTTCTGGCACAATAGACTATACCTATGATGACAACGGAAGATTAACAGCTAGGAAAGTTACATACTAAAATAGGGGGACAGGTAATTTGTATAAAATAGATATGAAAAAAAGGAGTATAACCCTTTTGCTGGTAATGTGTATGATATTTTCATACACCCTATCACCAGTGATTGCAGAAGCATCAGAAATAAGAAATAATAAATCAATAGAAACTAAAGAGAAAAAAATATCAACTGATCGCTTTATAGTCACATATAAAGAAGGAAAAGAAGACATAGGAAAAGAAAAGATTGAGAAATCCATAAAGAATAATATTAAAGATATAAAAGAAATCACTAATAATAAAGAAGTAAATAATCCACAAAATACTTCAAAATTTAGCATGGATAAATTATCTACTGTAGTAAAGGCTGTCACAAAATTTAAACGTGGCAAGAAAAAGTCAGTAGATGTAATAGAAATAAAAAAAGAAATGAACAAGGAAGAAATACTAGAAAAACTAAAGGACAATGAAGAATATATAGAGTCAATCCAACCAGACTACAAAGTTCACCTAACTACTAATGACACCCATTTCAATGAACAATGGCCATTAAAAGAAGATAATAATAATGGTCATATTAATCTACTACCAGCCTGGGAAGTAACCCAAGGGGAAAACACAGTAGTAGGGATAATAGATACGGGAATAGACATTAATCATGAAGATTTAAAGGACAATATATGGGTTAATATATATGAAATTCCTAATAACGGAATAGATGATGATAATAATGGATATGTGGATGATACTAAAGGATGGAACTTTTACGAAGATAATAATGTAGTGTATAACAAAAAATCACCTACAAAAGAAAGACATGGTACTCACATAGGTGGAATAATAGCCGCTAAAAGGGATAACAACAAAGGAATTACTGGAGTAGCACCAAAGGCAAAGATTATGCCCCTTAAAGCATTTAATGGACAGGAAGCTTACACCAGTGATATTATAAGGGCCATAAAATATGCACAGAGTATGGGAGTTAAGGTCATAAACTGTAGTTGGGCTGGTGAAAATGAAAACCCTATACTTAGAGAAACTATAAAAAATTCTAAGATCCTATTTGTATGTGCGGCAGGAAATGAAGGTGAAAACATAGATGTAATACCAACTTACCCTGCATCATATAATTTGGATAATGTAATAAGTGTAGGAAGTATTAACAGGTATGGACAATTATCTCATAACTCAAACTATGGTGAAAGCAATGTACATATAGGAGCACCAGGAGAAGATATATTAAGTACATTACCAAATAATCAGTATAGTAACATGAGTGGTACGTCCATGGCAGCCCCTTTTGTATCGGGACAAGCTGCATTAATTTTTAGTAACAATAAAGATATAAGTACAAAAGAAACAAAAAATAAAATTATATCATATTCTGATAAACTGCAATTTTTGCTAGGTAAGATTTACAATGGAAGTAAGGTAAATTGCAATAATGCATTAAGAGGTAAAATAGATAAAGAAGAAACAGAGAATAAGGAAGATTTAAGAAATAATGATAAGTATGTTGATGAAGTGATAGATATTTTCAGAAATGTTGAAAGCTTTGATGATTTATCTGAACAACAAAAAAGAAAAATTCTTGAATATACTTTGGGGACAGAAGAAGAATTAAAAATCTTATTTAAAATACAATCAAAAAAGTTAGTCAGAGATATTGTTGCTTTTAATATTATGTGTGATCTTAAATTATCACAAATATTAGAAGTTATTAAATATAAAAATAATCCGAAAAAAGCATTAATTAGACTTGTGGATTATTATGAGAAAATAGTTAAAAATAATATTATTCTTGACGAAAGTGAAAAATTAAAATTTATTAATTCAGATTTTAAAATGGATGACATAATGACTGCATCAGTAGTAGCAAATTTTACGAACATACCATTAGAGGATATTATAAGACAAATAGTAATATCTGATTTTGATAGATATGGTGAATATGAAAGTAAATTTTTAAAGAGATATTATGTGCAACCTGAGACAATTAAAGAATATATTATAAAAAATAATATTACCTATGAAAAGTTATATAAAATAATAAATGAATTTGAACTGAATATTAGAAGTGGTGAAGATACTTTAAAGATCTCAAGTTACTCTGATAGCAGAGATGAAGTTCTGAGTTATTTAAAAGATTTAAATAGTCCATTTTCTATTAATGCAAATAGTAATGAAAATATTGATCCATCATTAGGAAGATTAAAGTATACTAAAGAATTAGTTAGTCTTCCAGGTAAGAGTGGCTTGAATTTTAAATTAAATTTAATATATGATTCCAATCAAGCCAATATAGATCGAAATGTACCCAATGTTAAAACATATATGAAAGAATGGTGGGGATATTTATATTATTATAATATAAATGGTGAAATTAGACGATCCTTTAGTGGTCTGTATAGGGAAGATACAAAGTTATTAGCACAAGTAAATGAAAATGCTTATAATTGGTACAAAATATCACAGAACAATATACAGGATATTAGAGAAATACCAATTAAAAAGTTGGAATCTCAGACGGGAGATAATATAGAGGTTTATGGATACATACCTTTTACTTTTGATAAAAGTAAATATTTCTTATTTTATAAATATTGGAATGGGTGGAAATATTGCTATTCATATGATACTAGTAAAAGGTCGAGGAAGAACTACAAATTGAGTGTAGGGGGTACAGAGTCTGAACAGATTAGATCTATAAATATGGCAAATTCAGGAGCAAAAGAATATGATACAAAATTTGGGCGGGAGATTTCTAACAAATATCCAATTCCACATAAGGATTACAAGCATATATCAAGATATGGTAAAATCATAATGGCTCCATTGCTGAAGTTTAGTTATAATCCTAATAAAAGTTTTTATTGGATAAAATATCATTTTGATTCAACAATCAATGTATTTGAAAATTATAAAGAAGAAGATACCTATTTAGAAAAGAAGTACGGCTTAGGACCGGGATGGGCCCTGGGGTTACCAAGTATTGAAATTGATACAGCATACAAGTCTGATACAAAATACATGTACTTACATTTGGGGAATGGTATGAGATATCCATTAAAGGAATATGAAGATAGTAGTGGAAAGTTAAAGCTGGACTTTGAATATGAGTATCAGGATTTAAAAGTAGAAATTGATAAAAAAGGTGCTTATAAAAATGATACAGGTGTTTCAAAATATATATTATCTTATTTAGATGGAAAGAAAGCCTATTTTGATGAATATGGGAATTTATTAGCTATAACTAGTAAGTACTATAATGATACTAATGGTATTAATAATAAGATAGATTTTAAATATAAAAAAGTAGATAATGTATATGTTTTAGATAGGATAATTGATTCATATGGTAGAAGAATACAGATTCAATTGAGCAATAATGGTGGAAATAAGGTAACTAAGATTGGTGTGTATGATTCAGAGAAAAAACAATATGTAAGTAGTGTTGAATTAACTTCTTCTTATATAAAAAATAGTAGTGTTAAAACATTAAAATCAATAAGAGATAGTGAAGAAAATATTATTTATTTCGATGAATATGAATTAAAAGATGCTAAATTTGGATATGAGTCTAGATTACATGATGATGAAATGGACTTTACAAATACCTATGCATTACTTAAAAAGATTAAGTATCCTACAAAAGCTTATTCATATTACACATATGAAAAAGATACAGGAAATTTCGGTGAAAAAGGTCTGAAAGAATACTTTAGAATTGAAACAAGGAAAGATGTTGACGATAACAAAAATTATAACGTGGAAGAATATATATATAATAATAATTATACAGGATATCCATTGAATGAAAATCCAGAATCTTTACCTAAAAGTTTTGAATACATGACAACAGTAAGATATGTTAATAAATTAGAAAAAGAATTAGAAAGAAAGTTGACTTTTAATAATAAAAATCTTTTAGTAAAAGAAGAATACGTAGTAAAAGGAACGGTTAAAAAATCTATTACAAGAGAATATAATAGATTACAATTAAAGAAAGAAACTATAAATACATATGCAAAGGATGGGTCATATACTACATCAGAAAAACAGTATAGATATAATGACTATAAGCAATTAGAAGAATTTACAGATGAGCTAGGACATACAACTAATGTTACTTATCAACCTGAAAATCAGTACTTAGTTAAATCACAAAACATTCCTATAGATGCAGGTAAAAACTGTATTATTACCTACAATATAAGTAATGATAAAAAATATAATAAAAGCAAAAATATTACTTATAAAACAGTAGATAATCAAACAAAAAACCTTAAGGTAGAGTATACAAATAATCCAGATGGAACCTTAAACAACTCAATCCTTACTATGGAAGATGGAAAACCTATTAAAACTTCATATAATTATGAACACAACATTCCAAACAGTGAAGGGAAAAAAGTAAATAGGGTTACTATAACAGGGAATGTAACCCATGTAAACTGGGATAATAAAAAGGCAATAAGTGAAAATAAACAAAATGTAGTAGAAAAGTTTGAATATGACTACAACACAGGAAACCTAATAAAATATATTAATCCAAATAATAAATTTGAAAATTATATATATGATAAATTAGGTAGATTAACAGAATATATAAACTTTGATAAGACAAAAAAGACCATAGCCTATGATGTAGATTGTCAAGTAAAATTGGGTTCTTTCCAATGTTAATTGAATTTTCGTATTTTTTCAAACTTAAGAATTTTTTCACGTAAAGTTTTGAAATTGCATCTACCATACATAATTCTTTTTATTACCTTTATTTTATTTACACTACCTTCTGCTAAACCATTACTATAATCATATATGATTGCATTTCTAACACTTTCTATATCTCGGAGAATCCCATTAATAAAACTATTTATATCAGAAAGATTCAGAAGTTTTGCTTTTTCAATCCAATTATTTAGTTCATCAGGATCTTTTTTAAATAAAATTTCCTTAAAAGATTTTACTAATTTATATATTTTAGATAGTATAGGAAATTTTCCAACTACTGCATCCAATTGATTTAATGAGATTCCTTTTACTTTTTCTAGGGGTTTATATAATAATTTTATAAGATGTTGACGTTCAACTATTTCTACATTTGAGTCCATACCTATTTTGGCTTGTTTCATTAATCTTCTTTTTCTGGTAGTATACATTCTGATTGCTGATGATGAACCGTTATAACCTTGTTCTCTTATGTTTTCTTCAATCTTTTTAAAAGTAAATTTCTTTATTAGCAATGTATCAATGATATTATGAAATGGAGTTAAATGAGAATTTCTTACTGTGCCATAGGATGCATGAACTGCTGATATATTTAGATCTAAATATCGTTTTACAGTTTTTCTTGCCAATCCAGTCTCCCTTGAAATTGCTTTTATTGCATAACCATTTTTATATAATTGTCGAACTATATCTATGTTTTTTTGTTTCTTATTAACACTTTCTTCATGTTTTAGTTGGGATGCATCTTTAATTAAATTGCCTACTTCGTCAATTTTTAATTCAACATATTTTTTTACAGTACGAATATCCATTTTTAAGACTTTACTTATCTGATGTAGTGATAATCCTTCCTTTTGCAAACTTTGAGCTTGCTGTATTCTTTCAACTTTGTATGTTGTCAGATATGAATTTGGGACTGTATCTTCATTATTTGATGATTTTTCTATTTTTACTTTGAAGTTTACTGTTTTAGTAATATATTTTTTACAATAGTCTGTTAAGTTTTTCAGTAAATGAAATCTATCATTAATTTGTATTGCATTTGGATGTGCTTCTTTTATAGCACTAGCATATGTTTGAGAACCATCCCTTGATACAATTTGTAGATTGGCATAAGTTTTTAACCATTTTGTTACATCCTCTAAATCTCTAGATTCAAGAATATCAATTATTTTTCTAGTTTCAATATCAATCATAACAGTACCGTAGGTATAGCGCTTTTTCATGGCAAAATCATCAATACAAATCTTAGTAACAGAGGATTTATCAATGATTTGTATCTCTTTTTTTTTAAGAGATTGCAAATTGTGCTCTTACCTACATTTGCTATATTCTTTTTAAGAATTTGCTCAGCTGCTAGTGAACTCACATTTATAGATATATTAATAATCTGATTTTCAAGTCTATTAGTTTTCTTTGCTTTATGTGATAGAAAGTCAAATGTTTCAGCAAATGTTGTTTTATTGCAATTTGGATTTAGACAGAACATTTTTCTATTTTCGAGAATAATTATAACCTTTTTCCCTTGAATAGGCAGATCTTGAAAGCTTCTATTATATCGGGAATGTACTTTTTTAGAGGGTGTATTACAATATTTGCAGCATACATTTTCACGATTAGAAATGACTTTAACATATATAGTATTATCAATTATTTCATGCTCAACATAGTCTAGATTTTTATCAAGCAATTTAATGAGTTCATCCATAACAGTAACCACGCTTTCATTTGATTGATAAAGATATTATGTCATAAATTTATCG
>NZ_JAOART010000128.1 GCF_025210435.1 Anaeromicrobium sp. | reverse complement strand
GGATAAAGGAACATAGAAATTGTAGACTTAGGAAAATATTTGATTTATTGAATTCTAAATTAAGGGGTTACTACAATTACTATGGAATCATAGGAAATTATAAGATGATAAATAAATTCCACACCAAGATATTTAAATTACCATATAAATGGTTAAACAGAAGAAGTCAAAGGAAAAGTTTTAACTACATGGGATTTAAAGAAGTTACAAAAAGGTATGGAATGATAAGACCATTTATAGCAAAAGAAGATAATCAAATTATGATGAGAATATAACTGCTGAAATACGGAAGTAGAGATGTGTAACTGAGGAGCCCGGTGCGGTAGTTCCGCACGCCGGGATCTGTGCGGGGGGCGTCAAGTGATTGGCGGCTCTACCGTGACTATTATTATAGAATGGATTGATTGAGGTTATTTTGTAAAATTGAAATAATTAATATGATAGAAGGAATGGTTATATGAAGAAAAAAGAATTTAATAAATGGAAAGAAATTAGTAAAAATGGAAAAGTAAGATTTATACTCCAATATGGTATTTTATATCAAGGAATTCCTCTAGGACTTGTTATAGTATTTGTACAGGCAATAAGAGATGAAGGGATTGTAGTAGTATTCAATGATTGGATAAGTGTAGCGAGTTGTATAATGATTGGAATTATATATGGAGTATTACTTGGAACTATATATGGTACAGTTCAGTGGAGCGTAAATAGGAAAAAATGGTTAAAATAAAAAAATAACATATTAAAAAATGTATATTTAAGTGTGTATATATAATTATTGTTCCCAATATTTTGAGTAGGATTAAGTCTAATGGCGACACAGTTTTTGAGAGAATACTATTACTAGAGAGGTATTTAGTAATAAGATAATTTAGAAAATATTGCCATAATAATAATGACAGTAACGTTATTCCAGCAATGAGTCTTTGGATCTTATATAACATACAAGTACCAATATTTTACTTAAAACATGTAAAACATCGGTACTTGTCAGAATGTTATTTGAAAGAAAAAAGAAACTAGGAGGGGAACATGAAAGATGTTTTAATAAAGATTAAGGGAGATAGTAGGATAAGATGTATTTTTAATATATTGATAATTTTAAGAATTACACTGGTAGTATTAGGGGTTATTTTTAATATGTATCTATTGGGAAGTAGTACCATGGATATTATAGATTTTATCATATTATTTGTGGCATTTATAGTTGTTTCAAAAAGTGATGTTAATAAATTGATCGGTAGGTATATATTGTTAAGTATATTGATAATGGTGAATATCTTTTGGTCTGTATGGTATGGTGATAAAGTAGAATATTACTTCAAGTCCCCTAATGGAAAAAATACTTTAGTTGTATCGGAAGAACCTGTTCTGATGTTAGGGGTATGTGAATTATATGAACGCAAGTATCTTATATTCAAAAAACGATTAGGGGGGTCACCATTATATACTGACGATGGCTATCGTCCTTTTTCTAATTATGATTATAAAATTGAGTGGGTAACCGAGAAGGAAGCTATAATATTTTATGGTTATGGCTCTGGAAGTAGGAGCTGTAAAGAAAAGGTTAAATTTAAATAGTTAAATGAGTATGTTATATGCTTAAATAAAAATAATAAATTTACAAACTCAAGGCAGGTTAGTGTAATATTAGCCTTGAGGGAGGTGAAATTTTCCATCAGATAACATACTATTTTCAGACATTCCACTAAAAGCATGTGGAACGTCGCACGATATCAAGGCATTATTCCCAATGGAAAAAAATAATATTGAAGAATTAAAGATTATAAATATGAACTCCTGAATTATGATAAGATAATATTAAATAAAATAATAAAAATGGAGTGAACGAAATATGTGTAAATTAAATCCAAAGGTAGATTTTGTATTTAAAAAATTATTTGGAAGTGAAGAAAACAAAGACATATTAATCGCGTTTATAAATTCAATTTTAGGTGAAGGGAGAGAAATTAAAGATATAGAACTTAAAAATCCATACAACTTGGCAAACTATAAGAACGGAAAAATGTCCATATTAGACATAAAAGCAGTAGATGAAAAAGGTGTATGGTATGATATAGAAATGCAAATAGCAGAACAAGGATTTTATGATAAAAGGGCATTTTATTATTGGGCCAAGGTATTTTCAGATCAAATGGCGAGTGGAGAAGATTATGAAAAATTAAAGAAAACTATAGGAATAAATATATTGGATTTCAACTATATAGATGAAGAAGATTATCACAATGAATACAGAGTATATAATACAAAAACAAAAAAAGAGTTTAGCAATTTATTTGAGATGCATTACGTAGAACTGAAAAAATTCAATAAAGATATTCATGAAATAAAAACAGCCTTAGATCGATGGGTTACATTTTTAAATAAAGCATATGAGTATGATAAAGATCGGATACCAAAAGAATTAGAAGAAGAAATAACCATAAAAAAGGCAATTGAAAAATTAGATATCATGTCACTGAATAAAGAAGAAAGAGAAATATATGAAAATGATTTAAAAAGACTTAGAATATATAGCGCAGAT
>NZ_JAOART010000127.1 GCF_025210435.1 Anaeromicrobium sp. | reverse complement strand
TAGGAGTTGTATAGATTTATGATATGCTGCCAATTAATTTTAGTTGATTCCTTTGCCATAACTAGGACCTCCTTACTTTCTCCTATAATTGTAACAAAGGAATCTTAATATATATATCCGTCAAATCTTTTACGCTTACAACACTACACCCTACTTCTAGTAGTTCTTTATTCATTTAGTTCAACTCCTTAATTTTCAACATTACTACGTAAAAACGTAGTATATCATAAATATTATAGTACTTTTACTTTTCAATATTTTTAATTATAATCTAATCCAAATCATAACACTTGTCAATACGACTAACTAAAATTCAAACTTTTTAAATCTATACAACCTAGCAAAATCAACATTACTACTTTTTTTCATAGTATATCAGATTAATTATAGTACTATTCATTTTCAATTTTAAATACTATACTAAGTTTATCAAAACAAGGATCTATTTTTTAGATGAAAGGAGCAATACAATGAGTCAAAAAATATTAAAGACACCCGAGCATGGTTTTTCAAATTTAAAAGACTATCCATTAAAACCAAACTATATGGATCTCCATGGACTTAAAATGCATTGTGTAGTATGAAAGCGATAAAAATCATAAGGTGATTTTCTTATTACATGGTCAACCTTCTTGGAGTTATCTATACAGACATATGATTCCTCAATTGATCAATGAAGGTTACCATGTTATCGCTCCTGATTTAATTGGATTTGGTAAATCTGATAAGCCAATTCAATCTCGTGACCATTCGTACAGTGCCCATGTAAAAAGCAGAATATTGAATTGACTTAACCAAACGAAATTTTAATTATACAAACAAAAAATTATAAAAGAAAAGGATGATATAATATGAAAATTTTAGTAGTTGGCGGAACAGGAACACTTGGAAGTGCAGTGGTTTCATTATTAAGAAAAGAGCATGAGGTTATTGCAGTTGGGCGATCAAGAGGTGATTATCAAGTAGATATAGAAAACAAAGATTCTATAAAAAAAATGTTTGAAGATATTGGTCCAGTTGATGGTATTATTTCAACAACTGGGGATGGTAAAATGGCACCTTTTCAAATTCAAAGTGATGAAGAGCTTGATCTTGCTATCAATAGTAAATTAAGAGGTCAAATTGATCTTATAAGATACGGTGTACACTCTGTTAAAGAAAATGGTTTTATTATTGTTACTACAGGTACTGCAAGTCACACTTATATGCCGGGGGCTTCTTCAATCACAATGGCAAATGTTGGCCTTGAAGGGTACATTCGTGCAATTAACATTGAACAGTTCAATGGTGTGAGAGTTAATGCTGTAAGTCCATTCTTTATCAAAGAAACAGTTGAAATGATGGGATTTCATGTTCCAAATGCAGTTCCAGTAGCAGATACTGCAAATGTTTATAAAATTGTAATGGATTCGGATGTATCAGGTATCATTGCTGATGTGAATGAGTATTTAAATAGAGGCTAATTTGTTATTATCCACTGGCAATCGTATGTTAAGTGTGCACATAATTCTATATTTTAAAATATAGCCTATATAAATAAAGAGCCTTTAAATATAGAACTTATCCTATATATTCAAAGGCTCCTTTATATTTACTTAATTTTATTCTTCATGCTTTCTAATCTATCTAAAACTTTCTCCATCATAGACTCATACTTTTCTTTTTTAGCTCTTTCTTCTTCTACTACATGGGTTGGTGCCTTTCCTACGAACTTTTCGTTGGATAGTTTTCCATTAACCCTCTTAAGTTCACCCTCTAACTTCTTCTTTTCATTTTCTAATCTTTCAATTTCCTTTTCAAAATCTACTAGATCAGCAAGGGGTAAGAAGATTTCAGCTCCTTCTATAACTGCACTCATGGCATCTTCAGGAATGTCTTTCTTTTCCTTTAATACTAGCACATCAGAGGCACTAGCTAAAGTCATGAAGTATTCACGTCCTGCTTGGATTGCATCATATGCCTTATCAGCAACTACGATTACACGAGCCTTTCTAGATGGAACTACATTCATTTCAGCACGTACATTTCTAATACTTCTTATGGCGTTCATTACTGTATCCATCATTTTTTCTTCTTCTGTAAACTCATATGATTCATCATATGTTGGCCAATCTGCTACTATTACACTACCTGTTGTAGCAGGCATTACTTGCCAGATTTCTTCAGTGATAAATGGCATGAATGGGTGAAGAAGCTTTAATATATTCTTTAGAACTGTAACTAGAGTACATAATGCTGCATCTTTACTTAATCTATCTTCTCCATATAATCTAGGCTTAACTAATTCAATATACCAGTCACAGTATTCACTCCAAATAAAGTCATATACCTTTTGTACTGCCATACCTAATTCAAATTTCTCTAGGTTGTCTGTAACTTCCTTAACTACCGTGTTCATTCTAGATAAGATCCACTTATCAGCTAAGTTTAAGTTTCCTTTAACTTCTTCCTTGTTAAACTCATCCTTGTCTAAGTTCATTAATACAAATCTAGTTGCATTCCATAGTTTATTAGCAAAGTTTCTATTAGCTTCTACCCTTTCCATGTAAAAACGCATATCATTTCCTGGGCTGTTTCCAGTAGTTAAAGTCATTCTTAGGGCATCTGCACCATATTGTTCAATGATTTCTAATGGGTCAATTCCATTTCCTAATGACTTACTCATCTTTCTACCTTGAGAGTCACGAACAAGTCCATGTACAAATACATGCTTAAATGGCACATCTCCCATTTGCTTAAGTCCTGAGAACATCATTCTAACTACCCAGAAGAAAATAATGTCATATCCAGTTACTAATACATTAGTTGGATAGAAATATTCAAGTTCTGGAGTTTTCTCTGGCCATCCTAGAGTTGAGAAAGGCCATAGGGCAGAACTGAACCATGTATCTAGTACGTCCTCATCTTGTCTTAAATCATTGGATCCACATTTACAAGCTTCTGGCTTTTCCTTAGATACAATAATTTCATTACAATGAGCGCAATAGTATGCAGGAATTCTGTGTCCCCACCATAATTGTCTTGAAATACACCAGTCTCTTATGTTTTCTAACCAATGGTAATAAGTCTTATCAAATCTCTCAGGAACAAATTCCGTATCCCCATTTTTAACTGCTTCTATGGCAGGCTTAGCTAATTCTTCCATTTTAACGAACCATTGATCTGATAATCTTGGCTCTACTACTGTAGAACATCTATAGCATATACCTACATTATGGTCATGTTCTTTTATCTTAACAAGTAAACCCATTTCATCTAAATCTTTAATAAGTTCACGTCTACACTCATATCTGTCCATACCTTGGTATTTTCCAGCTTTTTCATTCATCTTAGCTTCATCAGTCATAACTGTGATTTGCTCTAGGTCATGTCTAAGTCCAACTTCAAAGTCATTAGGGTCATGGGCAGGAGTAATCTTAACGCATCCCGTTCCAAAATCCTTATCCACATAGCTATCTGCAATAACAGGAATTTCCCTATTTACTATTGGTAATATTAAAGTCTTTCCTACTAGGTGCTCATATCTTTCATCCTCTGGATCTACTGCAACAGCCGTATCTCCAAGCATAGTTTCTGGTCTAGTTGTAGCTATTTCTACAAACTCATCAGAATCCTTCACTGGATATTTAATATGCCAGAAACTTCCTGCCTTTTCCTCATGCTCAACTTCTGCATCAGAAAGGGAAGTCTTACAGTCTGGACACCAGTTTATAAGTCTATTTCCCCTGTAGATATAGCCTTCTTCATAAAGCTTTATAAATACTTCTGTAACGGATTTATTACATCCCTCATCCATGGTGAAACGCTCTTTAGACCAGTCACAGGAGTTACCTAATTTTTTCATTTGCTTTACGATTCTAGTTCCAAATTCTTCTTTCCAATCCCATGCTCTTTTTAAGAATTCATCTCTTCCTAATTCTTCTTTAGTTTTACCTTCTTCTTTTAAAACCTTTTCTACTACCTTAACTTCTGTAGCAATAGATGCATGGTCAGTTCCTGGTAACCATAATGCTTCAAAACCTTGCATTCTCTTAAAACGAATTAAGATATCTTGTAGTGTATGGTCAAGGGCATGACCCATGTGAAGTTGTCCCGTAATATTAGGTGGTGGCAATACTATAGTAAAAGGTTCCTTTTCATCATTTGCTTCCGCCTTAAAATAATCATTTTCCATCCAAAAGTCGTATATTCTTTGCTCAAAGTCTTGAGGACTATACGTTTTTTCTAAATTCTTTCTTTCCATCCTTCTTCCTCCTTAGTCTTATCTAAAATATTCTTATAAACTCCAAGCTAGCTGGATATTCATTTCTGGTAATAGTAAGAAAACTTAATATACATATAATGAATCCTAAAATCTTTACCATATGTATTTTTTCCTGGCCAAAGAAATTTATAACAAACTTAGGTGTATACCCTAAAAGTGCTCCCATTATAAAAGTTACAATTCCAAAATAAAACATTTTTACCTCCAAACAATAAAAAAACCCTTCATCCTCATAATAAGGACGAAGGGTATTATTCGCGGTACCACCTTAATTTCAGCTTGATTTCAAGCTAACACTTAAATATCTTTAACGGAATCACCCGGTTAAGCCTACATATATATTTCTCAGCCTAACTACTCAAAAGCTACCTTCAGTAAAAATTGCCTTAGGAAATCTTTCAGCCTATGGACTTCCATCTCTAAAAGTTTTTTTACCTACTCTTCTTTATCAATGTATTTAACATAAGTATTTTCAATTAATTATATCTTATTTTATTTAAAAGTCAATATTTTTAACTCTTAATTATTAATATTTTTAAATTTTTAATCATATTATGAGTATAGTCATATTCTTATTTATGAGGAGTTTTGTATGAAAATAAAATTATTTAAATATTTTTCTTTATCATTAATAGGATTAACCTGTTGCCTAGTTGGTAGTATACTACTTGATAAAAGCCACAATCTATGGTTCGTTGCCGTATCATCTACAACATATCATTTATTATTACTCCAACGCCTAGCTAACCATACTATAGTTGGTATATTATTAGCATTCATAGGCTTTATAACTTTATTTTATTGTATTTTTATGATTGCAAAAATACTGCAAAACCACTGGTCCTATATTAACAGCCACATTAGATATTTTGTAATAGTGTGGATATTCCTATTAGTATTTACAGTTTTGTCTAATGCCATACTTCTTCATCAAATATTAGGATATATATTTATGTTTTCCATAACTACATTTTCTATCTACTTGATAGTAGGATATTTTAATAGTTAAATCCATGGAAATATAAACTTGCTGTACTTTTTATTTTTAATGCCATCAATATTCTTTATAACATTTACATTCCTAATTCCTTTTGAAATCCATTATAAATACCATTTCTATATTCTTGAACTTCATCTGTAAGTTTATAATTGTTTTTCTCAAGTAATTCTATGTACTCTTTTAAAGTTTGTATAAACTTACTATCAGTATCATTTAAATCTAAACTAAAATAACTTTCCTTTAATTCTTCATTTAGTCTCTCATCCATATAATCAAAGGCTGGAGTATTACTTTCTCCAAAGATAGATGCCATAATATAGAATAAGTATTGCTTCTTTATGTCCTCAACCCTTGGAAAATCAGGATACTTATTTATAAATTTTTCATGATTTAAAGCCCTGTCTAAAACTTCTTTCCAAGAAATAATTAGTGCTGCATCTGAAGATGAAATATTATTTGTCTCTATGGCTTGAAGTTCTATATACTCCTTCATGTCCTCTGACACGTGGGGAATATATTTTTTATAAAACTCAAAGTCTTCAATAGGATAATAGCTACCTTCTGTCATAAAAATATTATATCCACTATCCTTTATTTCCTGTAAAAAGTTTTTTAATTCCTCATCCTCTACCCTGTCAATCTTATCCAATGTAAAAGTATCATCTAATTTTTCAATCATTTTTTCTTGAATATTTACTTCAAAAAAACTATCTACTCTATCTTCTATCTTTCTTCTTTGAACTTGTTGGATTCCTAAAACCAATCTAGTTCCATTTTCTTCTGATAATCCTTCTATGTTATTATCTACAAACTCTATAATTTCCTTTTCAGTAATCTCTGCCATTACCTTATCAAATTCTCTCATTATATTTTCTTGCTCTTCTTCAGATTTGGTAACTTTTTTTTCTACTATTTTATTCTCTGTTTTTATCTTTTCATCTACTGTATTTTCACTTATGGTATTCTTTCCTCCACACGCTGTGGTAAAGGCTAGTGTTAATGTCACTATTAGTATTAACTTCCTCTTCACTTTTGTAAACCTCCTCAAATTATATGGCCTAAATCCTTATTTAATTTATATTCAAATTAATCTTAATCATATACAAGATACAAAGGACAGTCCCTCTATTGTAACATTTTCCTCCACCCATGACCATAATTATATGTGTATGAAATGAAAAAAAAAATTTCTAAAATAGTTCTCTAATTATAGACTCTATTTTAGAAAATTTTCATTTTATCTACTAGCCAATTTTATTTCAAAGTTTCTCATGGTCATACCAATATTCCTATGATCAATCTATTTTATTAAACAAATCCCATTCCGTTAGTAACCCTAAAAGTCTACCCTGTTTAGTCCCATCTGAAGTTATAAATAATGCTACTAACTTGTGATTATCTTTATTTCTTTTCTTGAAATATTTTTCTGCATCATATACATTTAAATTTTTATCAGCAAAATCAAATTGCTCTTTTCTATTATAATCTAATTTTGTAAATTCCATTAACTCATCCATTGTTGTATCCTTTGATATGGAATAATTCTTTGTATTTGCTAAATAATATATGAGTACATTCCCATTAAATATTCCAACAACATTTTCGTTTTCTACGATAGGCACTCTAGATATAAGTAAGCTTTCCATAGCCTGCATAACATCTATAGCTATACTCTTTGGTGATGCCACTAACAATTTGGACCTATGGGTACATATATCGTATACAGTTAAAGGATTTTTGAACCTATTTAAAATACTTTTGTATCTTTCTACTACTTCTGCTAGTGGAACTGCTATTGCTTGTCCTACTCCTGAAATCGTATCATGTACTATACAATTTCTTAATCTAGCATATTGCTTTAAAACATCTAAATTTCTAGCTATTAGATCACTTTTCTTGGACAATATATCTAAGGCTTTCATATGAGATATGTGTTTATCTAATTTTAATGTGTTTTTTATCTCCCTATCTAAATCATTATATGTTCGAATGAATTCATCAACTCTGTTCATATAAACCTCTCCCCTATCATAATCAAAGTGATTTTTATATATATACCCATTAAAATCATATAATCACATATTTAATACATATAACTTTTTTAATACTTGTAATTTAATAAATTTAGGTATTTAGCTACTATACTCATATTTTTTCTTAGGTAGTTCTTTTCTAAAAAAATTATGAACTTTTTCTTTATCTTGTTTAGATATTTTTAAAATTAAAGTTTCAGAATCCATTCTAAAACTTAATTCCTGGTATTCTAAAGAATCATTTATAATCTTTTTTTCTCCCCATACAATCTTTCTTATTTTATTCCACTTATATTGTTTTGTGAGAGTATATACTCCATCTTCACATATCTCATTTTTTTCTAGTGCTAAATATGTAGATTCTATACTTATAATTAACCATATAATCAATTGATAAATCCTGCTAATGGCAATTTGTAAAGCAATCACGCTAGAATGGTATTTTTTCATATTATTTTCTCTAAAAAAGTCCACTAACTCCTTTAAATATTCTTTATTCCATATATCATAAAAGGAAACTATATATTTTGAAGTAAGTACCAAATTCCCCCTATTTAAATAAGTGGCCACACCCACAATATAATCTATCACTATTAAAAAACTTACAATTGCCAAAATAAAATGTAGATTCCAAGCTATTGATGCCTTCACAATAACTTTTTCCCTTCTTCTATGTTTTTTATATATTCTAATTAGTAGTAAAGATATTGTAAAAACAATAAGTACACCGTATTTCATAAAGATAAAATCAAATCCCACGAATCATCCTCCCTATATAATTTAACATTCATTTACTCACAAATATTTTAAAATATAAATTAACTGCCCTCTACTTTCACTCCAATTTAGAATACATCTTATGAACCATTCCCTATCATTATTAATGAGACAACAAAAGTCCTGTATATGAAAATATAATAGAAATCATATTTAAAAAGCTATGTATTAAAGTAACAACTATATATTCATTCTCCTTCTTTTTAGTGTAAATTGAAAATGAATATGCTAATATTATTCCTACTACAAATCCACTAATAGCATAGTAGATATTATAAATAGCATAGTAGATATTATAAATAGCATGTGCCAATCCAAAACACGTAGCAGAAATTAAAATAGTTAAAATTTCTCTATCCTTAAGCCATTGAAATTGTCTACTTACTGTGAACACTAAAGACTGAAATATAAATGTCTCAATTAAAGGGGCTAATACTATGGCATACAATATTTCTTCAAAGATATTCTTATAACCTGATTTCCCCAACTGTGAGAAATTGACACCTTTAATAAAGTATACAATATTTAATAAAATAATAGAACATGCATACCCTACACATGCCATTAATAACACATATTTTACAGTTTCCATATTCTCTATATAATCTCTAATTTTCTTTATTCTACTCACATCATTCTCCCCTATTTCCCTCTATCTTTCTGAGTATCTCTTCCATGGTGTTTTCTATTCTCTTAATTTTCTCTTCATTTGCTCTTAATCGTTTAGGTAGTTTAACTAACACATTGTAAATAGCCAAACCTATCCCTATTATGATTAGAAAGTTTATAATTTGAAATAAAGCAGTCCATCCAATTTCTATCATACTTGCTTTAACTGAAATTGCCACTGAACATTCCCCCTCTTCTTATAAAAGCAATTAATCTTCTATAATATTCTAATTATTTTTTAGCTTAACAATTATAATCTCTGGTCTATTAAATAATCTTTGAGGAGCAATACTACTATTTCCTAATCCTCTACTTACAATCAATATACTATTTTCCTTTTTATAAATTCCATCTGTGTATTTAGGAAATAATCCCTGATGTGGTGAAAATAATCCTCCTATAAAAGGGAGCCTAACTTGTCCCCCATGGGCATGTCCCGAAAAAACCAAGTCAATATTTTGTGAACTATATAATGAAAATAACTCCGGTCTATGACTTAACAAGATTTTAAATTTATCATCTTTAATTTCATTCATAACATCCTTAAATTTAATTTCAAATTGTTTATATTCTTTGTATTCATTAGAATATTTTCTAGGATCATCAAAGCCAACAATGTATATACTATCATTCCCTTTATTAATCTTGTAGTATTTATCATCTACTATTGTTACTTTACAGTTCTCAATCCTTTTTCTAAGTCTACTGTACTTGCCACTTCTCCATTCATGATTACCTGTCACATAATATACGGGTGCTATTTTTCTAATTTCATTTAGTAATCCAATTGCAATCTCTTCATTATAAAGTCTACTATCTATTAAATCTCCAGTAAAAACTATAATATTGGGATTTACCTTTTTTATAGCTTCTATCAACTTAGGATTTCCAATTTTTTTATTATGGAAATCTGATAGATGGACAATAATATTTCCAGAAAATCCATCTGGAATTTTAGAAGACTTTATATCTATTGTTCTCACTGACAAAGTGTTATTCTCATGGTATAAAAAAACTAATACAACCAAAATCATACTAAAAATTAATATTGTTTTCATTTTACACACATCCTAATATTAACAACTTCATATTTCTTATTTATCTTTTTTCTAATTAAACATCTTTAAATCCTGATTTTTTAATTATTACTACTAAAAGGAATATGGAAATTAGAGTAATTATTACATTTAATATGATGTTATAATCTATTTCTGTATCTTCTTCTATATTTTTCACATCTCTTTTCTCTAAATAAGATAAACTACAGATTTCTTGATTTTCTTTTTCTATATGATTTTTATAAGTTTGTATATCATAATCTGGTCTTTTCTCATCTTTGTTATAAAATAAGACTTTATAATTATTACTTCCATCATCTTTAAATACTACTTTATCTATATAATAGGTTACCTCTATTTCTTTTATCCCTATGGGTTTATTGTCTTTATTGTCTATGAGTATTTTTATTTCATCTAGGAAATGAGTGGATTTTGAAAACTCATTTAATCTTATATGGTTTTCCTCAGCTTTAAAATTTTTAAGTTTTATTTGATATATTTCTCCCCTATTAAACAAATTAAAGGCTTCTTCCCTATGATTCCTATAATAGAGAGAGTAATTTCTTTTAAAGTCATCATCACTAACAATCTTTATATCTTTTATCCTAAGATGATTTTCATTATTTAAAAGTATGATTGTTTCTTTCCCCTTATTTTGAACCTTATAATCTGCCCTTTTTCTTTTTTCATAATCCTTGTATTCTACTTCTCTTTTATTAAATATGATTTTCGAATCTTTTATGAAAGTTTCTTCCACATCATTTATAAGTACAACCCTATAATAAGTAAACTTATACACATGATCTAATGATACACTCAATTTTTCTGCTTCATTTGTTCTATATATATTATCATTTTTTATGAAATCCCATTTTTCATTATCATAACTTCCATAAACTTTCATATCCTTCAAAAAATAATCCTTTTCTACTTGAAATTCTAACTCATTTCCTAATACATCCACATTTTCTTCCTTTGATACAATTTGAAAGTCCACATATTGGTGATTTTTCTTCATATAAGATAGTATTTTTTTTAAGTCATATTCAACATTTACTTCTCTTTCACCCATTAAATATTTATTAAAAATATAATAAGGTATAAATTCATTTTTATCATTTATTATTCTAATATCCGATAAGTCTCTTTTAGCGTATCTATATACTTCCTCATCTAAGAAAAATCCTTTGTATTCATCACTCCTACTATGATTAATTTCTTTTGAATAGACCCAACCATCTAGACTTTCTTGCCCAAATCCTGTTAGGTTCATAGAAAAAATTAATATGAGTATTAGTCCTACTGATATTTTTTTCATTCTTCCTTTAGACCTCCCATACTATTTTTTAGTTTATGATATATATATGATATTCCAATTAATACTACTCCAAAGGAAAAATATGCAACAATCTTTCCTGTTGTATTTAAAAATGCAAGATCAAATATAAATAGCTTTCCTGTTGAAAAGATAGACAAGGCCAATCCAAACCTTCTCAAAATCATAAAATTTTTCTTAAATCCATATATTACATAAAGAAATGACATGGTTAATAAGAAAATACTTATTATAAGGCTTATATTATCTAAATTAAATTGATTAGTAATAAGTATAATAGTTGCACCTAGAATATATATGGCCATAGACATTGGATAAAACTCCACACTAATTCCCCTTTTTTTAATAAATCTCCATGTTAAATCCTTTATACTCAAAAGGACAAATATATTATATAGTATAAGAATTACTATTCCTATAACCCTGTAATTAGAATTTCCCACTCCATATCCAATTTTATAAAAGTTCATTGTAAAACCTAGTAAATCTACTAAGATATAAAAACCTATATATATTTTATTCACTACTTCATCTTGTATAACCTTTATTCTAGATATGAAATGAGCAAATAATCCTGTCACTAGGGCTATACTTATTAAAAAATAAAAATTCTCATATACTTGAATATATTCATCATAAATTACCCATGTAATCCTCATAAAATATATCCATGTATTCATAATGGTAAAGTATTTATAATAAGTCAGTAACTTGCCTTTCCTAGTGTATTTAAATAATTCACTCTTATTTAGTTTTCCCACATACAATGAAAGGACATATATAAGTCCTAGACTTATTAAAGTATATCTTAGGGTAAAATACTTAGTAATGGCCATTTGCATAAAGTCTATTATTATAAATCCTAATACACATAAACCTAATATGATCCAACCAGCAAATTCCATTTTTTCAGCATCTCTTTTATTTCCATAATATTTATTAGCATAATGAATCATTAAA
The DNA here is from genome assembly GCF_025210435.1 of Anaeromicrobium sp. Lineage (GTDB taxonomy): Bacteria > Bacillota > Clostridia > Peptostreptococcales > Thermotaleaceae > Anaeromicrobium. The sequence continues at coordinate 16,723 of NZ_JAOART010000127.1, read as the reverse complement.
ATACCTTCTATTAACCATCCTAATGATGCCCATCCAACTCCAAATTGAAAAGGTATCATTAAAATACTAAATGTCATGGCAGTTATGTAGAACAATCCCTCAATAGATTTCTCCTGCGAAGCACTTTTACGAATAAATTGGCCTAGTCCTAAATATATGAGGCCATATATTAATGCAAGTAAGCCCTTATATGAATAATATCCTCCCACTTGAAATAATGCATATACAAGGAAACAATTAATCACAGTATTTAATCCTAATAAAGCCACGTCTACTTTCTTTAGTTTTATTTTTTCTCTTATAGGATAAACAAGGGTTATTGCCAGATACATTATAAAAATCATTACCCCGTAACATATACTAATAATTTTGCTAGGAGATTTAAAAGCTAAATATATAAGACAAGGAATATTTAGTAAAAAACTCAGATAGTTTATATAAACCCACCTTCTTTCTAATGAAAGGCCTAAAACTAATAGATTCAAAATAAACAAATATCCCATAACTATATAAACAGAAGTTCCTGATATACCTTGGGTAAATACATAAGTAAAAAATGGTAAATATCCCCCCACAAGGGATATTCCACATATTGTTCTAGATGTATACCTTTTAGATAAGACTAATGAAACCATAGTCACAAGAATAGATAAAAATATACTCACTGGCATGGTTAATATATTTAAAATAAAATAACTACTAAATACAGCAAGGTATAATACCCCAATTCCTCCACCACTTAATCCAAGGGCAAACAAATTTTTATCTTTTTTATTAAACCATTCTCCCACACCTAATAGTACTGCTCCTAATAAGAATCCTGAGATGGCCTTCATATATTCATTAAACCAGGTTGAATATGTATATTTCATACCAGTAGCAACACCTAATAGTACCAAAATGATCCCTGCTTTATTTATCCAGTTAATTCCTATCTTAACTTCTATATCATTATATTTTTTCTTTTTCTCTAGAACCTCATGGCTAACACCTTCATTTTTAAGTTCATCATATTCTCTTTTAATCTCTTCAAAAAGACTGTCCTTTTCTTTCTCAATTTTTTCCTTTCTTATTGCAATTTTCCTCTCAATTTCTTTTTTCATCATATCTATTTGAGAAAAAATTTCTTCTTTTTCTTTCCCTAATTCCTTTTTAGCTATGATTTCCAGTTTTTTTACTTTGTCTTTAGCAGACTTTTCTAAGGTTTTTAACTTGTTTATATTTTTATTAGTTTCATCTTTAAAATAAATGTCCATCTTCCTTTTTGATCCATTCAAAATACCTATTTTTTCATTAATCATTTGTTCTTTTAACGAAGCCTTTAGACCCATATTATCTCCTATTAATTGAGCCTGCCTCTTTTTTATTTCACCTAAAGATTTTTTATAATTATTAATTTCTTTTCTTAGCTCAATATTTTCATTTATTCCATGGTCTATATTTAATTCTTCTACAAGGTCTTCGTATTCCTTTAATATGTTTTTTTGATTAACTAAAAGATCATGAATCTTATTTTTAATCTCCACAATATCCACTCCCAATACATTGAGGCTTTCATACCTCTAAATTATTTAGGCATATTTAAAAAATAAATCAGTCATTTCACTGGTTATTTCTTTCATATGCCTTAACTCAAAAATCTCCTTTCAATAGGGTGTTTTTCCCATACCATATTAGTAAGTCATATATTACTAAATATCATAATTCCATATTACAACAATGTAATAAAATTTACAAATTACATATTATATGTAGTTTGTATTAAAAAAGAGCTAATAGTAATATTACCATTAGCTCAAAGTGAGATTATCTATTTCTATGCAATTCTTTTATCATATTCCTTTGCTTTTTTCATGAATAATCCAAAGAATACTATTGCTACTACAATACCTGCTATATTTGAGAATCCTGCTCCTAGTTTTAGACCTTCTTTAGCTTGTAGTATATAAGCTGATGTTACAGCACTCATAAAAGTTGCTGGTATTGTACATATCCAGTGGTTTTTCTTGTTCTTTAGAAGATACATAGCCGCTGCCCAAAGTACTATCATAGCTAGTGTTTGATTTGACCAAGAGAAGTATCTCCAAATAATACTAAAGTTTATTTGAGTTAAAGCTATACCTACTGCAAATAATGGTATTGCTATGATAAATCTATTTTTAATCTCTTCTTGCTTTAAGTTAATAGCATCTGCAATTACTAATCTAGCACTTCTAAATGCCGTATCTCCAGAAGTTATAGGGCAAGCTACAACCCCTAATAGTGCTAGTACTCCACCTACAGGTCCTAATAAGGTTGTAGATATTTCATTTACTACTACTGCAGGTCCTCCATTTGCAAGGGAAGCCGCTAAACCTTCCGTTGATCCAAAGAATGCCATGGAAGCTGCTGCCCAGATTATAGCTATAATACCTTCTGCAATCATTGATCCGTAGAATATTCTTCTTCCTTCACTTTCTTTTCTCACACATCTAGCCATAAGTGGTGATTGGGTTGCATGAAATCCTGATATGGCTCCACAGGCGATTGTGATAAATAGAAATGGGAATATGGAAGTAGATTTAGGATGTAGATTAGCTAAAGTAATCTCTGGGATATTGTATCCTCCCGTTACTATACCAAAGGCAATTCCCACTGCCATTATTAATAATGATGCTCCGAATATTGGATATATTTTACCGATTAGTTTATCTACTGGTAATACTGTTGCTAATATATAATAAATAATTATGATTCCGACCCATAAACCTTTACTCATTGGAGTTAAGTTGCTAAGTAGTCCTGCTGGACCCATTACAAATACTACACCAACTAATATTAACAATACTACAGAAAAAACTCTCATTACCTGTTTAGCCGTGTCTCCTAAATATATACCTACTATTTCAGATACACTTGTACCCTTATGTCTAATTGATAACATACCTGTTAAGTAATCGTGAACTGCACCTGCAAATATACATCCAAATACAATCCATAAAAATGCCACTGGTCCCCAAAGTGCCCCTGCTACTGCACCAAATATAGGTCCTAATCCTGCAATATTTAAAACCTGAATTAAAAATATTCTTGGCCAACTCATGGGAATATAGTCAACACCGTCTTCCATTGACATGGCTGGAGTAGGATTATTGTCATCAATGGAGAAAACCTTTTCCACAACCTTACCATAAACAAAATAACCTGCTACTAACAATAATATTGATATGAAAAATGTAGCCATAATTATCACTCCTTTTCTATTAGTCCTTATGATATTTTAATTGTATCCTATTAAAATAAGAAAAGGTTTGTTGCCTACATTAAATAACATAATCTTTACATGAAATACATTAGTGTCTACATTAAAGTTTACTTACAGGCTTAAAATTCTTTTAAAATTCTTAATATTTTTTCTACTTACTGGTATGTCCACATTCATATGCTGGAGTCTAACATTATAAGTATTATTAAACCAAGGAATAATTTCTTCTATTTTATCCAAGTTTATAATATATGATCTGTGACTTCTAAAAAAGTTTTCCTTTGGAAGCTTTCCTATGAAAGTAGAAATTTTATCCTTAGCCATATATAGGTTATCTTTAGTATATACTTTAGTTTCCCTTTCGCTTGCTTCACAATAATAAATATCCTCTGGATTTACTGCAACTAGTTTTTCTCCCCTATTTAATACAATCTTACAGCATTTATTTGATTTTTTAAGTATTCCATTGGTTCTCTCTAACTTCTTTAGGGTATGGATTATCCTTTCTTCTGAATAGGGTTTTAATATATAGTCAAAAGCTCCCACTTCAAAGGCGTCTACAGCATAATCCTTGTAGGCTGTTATGAAAACTATTTTAGGTTTTTTTTCAAATCTACTTATTATCTTTGCAAAGGACATACCATTTAAATTAGGCATATTTATGTCTAAAAATATAATATCCACTTCTTTTTTTTCAATAAACTCTAGAGCTTTAACAGAAGATTCAAATTCTTCTAGTATATTTATAGAACTATATTTATCTATAAAGTATTTTAATTCTTCTCTAGCTGGATACTCATCTTCTACTATGATTCCTCTCATCTAGGGAGTTCCCTCCTTTACATTTTTATGAATATAAAACCATATTCTAGTTCCATCTTCCCATTTTTCTATGGTAAGGCCTTTCCCATAAATACGCTTTAACCTATTGTGTACATTTGAAAGGCCCACACTTCCAGCCTTATTTTTACCCTGATATATTTTTTTAACAACTTCTTCATCTATACCTATTCCCTCATCCTTAATCTCTATTAAAATCTTATCCTTATCTTCTTTAACTTTAATATGAATTTTTCCACTACCTTCCTTTTTAAGAATACCATGTTTTATGGCATTTTCAACTAAGGGCTGAATAGTAAGGCTTGGTATTTTAACTTCTTCTTTAATAGTCTTTATATCATATATTATTTCTATCTTGTCTTTGTATCGAGCTTGCTCAATTTGGACATAAGCCTTTACTTGTTCTAGTTCTTTATTTAAGTCTACAAATATATTTTCATTCTCAATATTATATCTCAAATAGGTAGACAGATTTACTATTAATTCTCTGGCCTTATCTGGATTTATTCTCGTAAAGGATACTATAGTGTTTAGGGCATTGAATAAAAAGTGAGGATTTATCTGTGCTTGTAGAGCCTTTATTTCCGATTTATTTGCCATATTTTTCATATGCTCTATTTTACTAAGTTCAATTTGAGTAGATATTAGTTGAGATAATCCCTTCACTAGCATTATGTCCCTATGACCTATACTATTTTCCTTGTCATAGTAAATTTTAAGTACTCCTATTACTTTATCCCTTTCCTTTAGGGGAACTACTACTGCCGACATTAAGGGGCAATTTTTATACTTACATTCTATTTCACTTTTAGTATTTACTATTTCTATTTTATTTTCCCTTATGGCACGTTTTGTAGCTTCTGTTACCAGGTCCATGCCTACCCTATGATGATCTGCCCCTGCTCCCACATGGGCCAGTATTCTAGTAGTATCCGTAATAGATACGGCCATGGCTCCTATGGATTCTTTTATTATACTACAAGCTTCATTTAATGATTTTTCATTTACTCTTCTAAAGTGGGGTAATGTTCTATTGGCTATTTCTAAAGCCAGCTTAGATTGTCTTGCTCCTATTGATTCTTCCGTATCAAATATATTTTCTGTAAGAAGTATTATGATTGCTATACCAGCTCCATTGGCAAACATCATAGGTAAGTATATAAACTTTAAAATATCTATTGCTAAATGAAAAGGTCTAGCCAATATTAATATTAAAAGAGCACTTATGTTTTCTATTATTACTCCAGCCACAAATCCATATAACCATTTATTTTTCCATGTGGATTTTTTGTATGCAAATCCTGATATTATTCCCCCTATAATTGTGGCTATGGCACAAGGCAGTGATGTTATTCCACCAATATCAATTAAAAGTCTATGAAGACCTGCTATTATTCCTGCTATTATTCCAACATAGGGACCACATAGAATTCCCCCTACCATTACTCCTACATTTCTCGTATTGGCTATGGCTCCTTTCACATTAACCCCCACATAAGTTCCTATTATTCCCAATCCTCCAAATAAAACTCCTAGGGTAATAATGCTTATATAACTAAGTTTTTCTTTCCTTATGATTTGAGCAAACACAGGAAGCCTAGATATTAAAAAGGCTACTACTATTATATATCCTAAATTATTTAAAAAATGTTTAAACAAATATATCATAATGAAAAATTCTCATCCTTCCTAATTATAGATTTGGCATTCATAAACTTACTTTATGTGAGCCTACGAAGAAAAATATATTAAAAATGGGAATCACCAAAACATAAATGATTCCCCTTTAATTAAAATATATTATTTATTTCTATATAAAGTTATTTGAATTTTGTCATCCACAAAATTCACCTCAGCCTCATCTATCATCATACCTATCAAAGAAAGTTCCGTATCCACATCACAATCTCCCATCAGTTCCCAGTAATACTCTTCTACTTCTTCTTGTTTTGGATAGTTTAAGCATTTAATTAATTTATTAATTTTCTTATCCTGTTCATTTTTATAATCACTTTGAAAAAATATTTTATAATGATTTTCTAAATTTTGTACATTAATGCTAATATCTGTTCCTCCGATTGAAAAAAAATAATTAATTAATTCATCTACTATTTTAGAAATTCTTTTATTATTATGCTTCATCATACCTCTTCCTTCCTAAAAGCTTCAATCACTGGTACTAGGGTAGCAGCTACAATGCCTCCTGCAAAACCATTATTATATAAATTTAGACCTCCGTGCAAAACTCCCACATTTAATACTACAGAAGAATGTATAAAACCTGCTAATATACCATATTTCCAACCAAACTCACCTGCTATAGGTGCTAAAGTAGTTCCAAATAGGGCTGCTAATAATATTGAAGGGTCATTTATACTCCATATTTTCGTTAAACTTCCTAAATAGACACCTAAAAAGATTGGCAACATATTTTTGCCATGCTTTCCAAAGGCTCCAAACCCCACAAGAGTAAATATGCCACCTATAATAGGTCCATTTAAGTCTCCATCTACTATCAATATATAAATTACTCCTATTAACCCATTTATACCCATATTTATAAGTGTGGGCCCAAACCCTTCTAGCAGTATAAAATCAGTAACTGCTCTTCCCGGGTATGAATATATATTTCTTAAATTTTTAAAAGATTTATCGTTTAGATAAAATCCAATGAATATCATTAAAATAAACATTGTAAATAGGTATATACTTAAAATTACATTGTTCTCAGTAGTCCAAATCAACCTACTTTCAGGTAAAAAACCATAGGATTTAAATACGGAAACAAATATAGTTCCAATAATTCCTGCTACAAAACCTATATTGTATAAGTTAAATCCTTGATGGACTCTTATTAAATAGGCTGATAATGGTGGCAGAATAATACCTATACTTATACCTACTAAAATTGCCACTGGTACTCTAACCATTAATGGTTTGTCTATACCAAACATAATTTGAGTAACCATAGGAGATAAACATGTGCCAAAGAGGGCTATATAAATATATTTTGAGAATTTGTCCTTTTGAATTCTAGCATATATATAAACTCCCCCGATTATAAACCATACATTAAAAATATTTTTTCCAAACATGGAAAATCCAGCTACCAGAAATAAACAAGCAATTGAAACCCCATTAATATTTATTCTACATTTATACAACATAAAAAGTGCTAAGATCATTAATATCCCTGAATTTAAGAAAGTTGCACCCATTCCGCCTACACCAATATAATCTGTAATTAGTATGTCTGGCTCAATTAGGATTAAATACAAACCTTTAAAAATATTCTTAGGATTATCTACTAGAAAAGCAAATATAATTAGAGATAAAGCATAACATAAAACTATTAAATATTTTTTCTTATTTGTAATATTATCATTATCCATAATATTTTTCCCTTTTAATATTCTTTTTATAGTGACTCCCCCTCTCTTTGAAATTTTTTCAAAACATTTCGAAATATATTATTAAAATCATTATATCATAATTTCGTCATGTATTTTTCTATAAAATCTACAACCTAATCTCTTCCAAGATATAATATGATTTTCACATTATTTTATGAAAAAAAAATAAACAAAATACCAGTGGAAACACTGGTATTTTCTTATTTACATTGCAAATACAAATTCATACCATAGATCATACAAATCCCAGCCCCATACTAGGCTTACGAAGGTTCCTATTACTATAAAGGGTCCAAAGGGAATATGACTCTTAATAGATTTATATCCCCATACTATTAATAGTATACTTATTATGGCACCTACTAATATGGATAGGAATAATGTTACAGCTGTCATTTTAGCCCCTAAAAATAATCCTATTGGTATAAATATTTTCACATCTCCCATACCCATAACTTCTTGGCCCCTATAGATGGCCATACCTACTAAGGATATGATTAATAAACTTCCAGACCCTATTATAACCCCTAAAAATGGACTATACCAAGAATCAGTACCATATATGTACATGGGAAATTTTTTGTTATATAAAACTACTAATACACCTATCATGGTAGCTACAAATACCAATTGATCTGGTATAATCATATGATCATAGTCAATAAAGCCTATTACTATTAATATGCTCATTAAGATAATGTATATTGTAAAATCTATACCATATCCATATTTATTAAACAATAATAGAAATACTAGTCCTGTTAAAAGTTCTACTATTGTATATCTTAATCCTATTTTTGTTTTACAAAATCTACATTTTCTTCCTAGAAATAAGTAACTTAGGACTGGAATCAAATCAATTGCTCTTAATTTATTCATACATACAATGCAATGTGATCCTGGTACTACGATTGACTCATCTCTAGGTATTCTGTATATGCATACATTTAAAAAGGATCCTATTAAAAGTCCTAATACAAACACTTGTATCCCCATATTATGTCACACCCTTTTAAGAATACTATTTAATATATATAACATATCCCAATTGGATATATTATGTATATTAAATATATTTTTCTCATTACTTTAATCTACTTTTTAAACCTGAATACTACTGTTCTGTGATTTTTCTTAATGAACATATGACTTTCATCCTTTACCATAGTAAATTGACATTTCACCTTATTATAACCTCCCTTTTCACCCCTCCTTTCCCAATTTATTTTGTTCTGTGGGAAAAAAATCAAAAGAATAATCTTAAAAATTAGTAAGGCTATTAGTAACTCTATTAAAGTAAATCCGTTTTTTCTTCCCTTCATCTTATCACCTTTTTTGTCCATAATATACATATTTTATCATATTTTACTTTTTTTAGTAAGTATTCTCCGAAATATGTGTTTATACTATAAAGGGGCTACGCTTTTTTCCATAGCCCCGGAGACATATTTCTAATTCACATGTGGTCTTTAATTTTTTTTGCCGACATATATGGATCTTCAGCTGCCATAATATATGACATTACAGCCACTCCCTCCACTCCTGTTGACATGACTTCCTTCACATTTTCATGGTTAATTCCACCCAAAGCAATAAGAGGAATATTTGTATTTTCTTTTATTTCTTTTATAAAATCTATTCCTCTACCCTTTAATCCTTTTTTACAATCTGTTTCATACACATGACTAGCTAGTATATAACTAGCTCCTTTTTTTTCTGCCATTATAGCCTCTTCTAAACTATGGACAGAAACACCTAGTAGATTATTCCATATAGGTTTTTTACCTACTAAATCATGAAAACCTATATGATATCCATCTAAATTAATTTCCTTTCCTATTTTCAAATTTCTATTAATAATAAATAATACATCCTTATCCTTAATTTTTTCTTTTATTTCCTTAGCAATTACAATTAATTCCTCATAGGCCAAGTCCTTTTCCCTCAATATTATTCCATTAACACCCCCATCTATGGCCTCTTCTATTACATGACTTAGGGTAGGTCTTTTAATCATATGACGGTTAGTAATTAAAAAAAGCATCTTTTTATCTTTCATAAACATATTTATCATATACACATCCAATCCTTAAATACAGGTTGATATCCCTTTTGTAATATGCTTTTTCTCATTTCTTCTACACTTCGTAAATCTGCTATTTCAAATTGTGCTTCTCCCTTATTACTAACACTATGGCCTCCAACTTGTGTGCTTACTCCTGCCGACATTTTTGTAACACCTAGAGGTATTAAATTATCCCTAAGGGTTGCCTCTTCCCTTGTGGATATGGTAATTCCTACATAAGGTAAGAAAATCTTTAGGGCAAGAATATTCTGAACTATATTTTTGTCACTTACCTCATATACATTTTCAAATACTCCTACATGGGGGCGTATACGTGGAGGAGATACATTAATAGATACATGGGGATATTTATTTTGAAGGTAATTTGCATGGAGTCCCGTAATAAAACCTTCCCTTCTCCATTCATTAAGACCTAAAAGAGCTCCAATATTTACAGTTCTCATATTGGCCTTACAACCTCTCTCCGGTGCATCTAATCTGTATATATAATCTTTTTTAGGTCCTGAAATATGTACATTATCATATATATCCTCATCATATACTTCCTGATAAACAGTAAGACTATCTACTCCCGCTTCTACTACTTCCTTATACTCATCTTCATTCAAAGGATATATTTCAATACCTATGGAATCAAAGTATTTTTTCAAAATATTAACAACTTCTATAATATAAGATACAGGAGTGGCCTTTGGAGATTCCCCCGTTAATAAAAGTATATGTTTAAGACCCTTATCTGCTATGGCCTTTGCCTCTGCTTCTACCTCATCTAAAGATAGTTTTTTCCTTTTTATAAAGTTGTGTACGTTATATCCACAATAGACACATTCATTTATACATTTATTTGATATATACATGGGTGTAAATAATAATATAGTTTTACCAAAATGGGATAGTGACAGAGAATGGGCCTTCTTCGCCATCTCTTCTATGAATTTTTCACCTAGGGGAGATAACAGGGCTAAATAATCATAAATATTAATTTTATCTTTTTTTAAAATACTTATTATATGTTCCTCTGTAATCTTATTAAAAAATTCTTCATAATTAAATCCTTTAAATTTTAAATATTCATCATAAAATCCCATTATAATTCCCCTTTATGTAAAAACCCTGTAAGTGGTGAAGATGCTTGAGCACATTTATTTATAGAACCCATTTTTGAAAGATATGCTCCCCTTCCAGCCTCTACTCCTAATGAAAAGGCCCTTGCCATTTGAACAGGATCCTGTGATGTGGCTATGGCTGTATTTACTAAAACGGCTGCCGCTCCCATCTCCATAGCTTCAGCTGCCTGAGAAGGCTTTCCTATTCCTGCATCAACAATTATTGGTAAATCAATTTCGTCTATTAAAATCTGTATCATTTCCTTTGTTCTAATTCCCTTATTAGTGCCTATGGGAGCTCCTAGGGGCATAACTGCTGCTGCACCTACATCCACTAATCTTTTGGCAGTCATTAAATCTGGATTCATATAGGGAAGTACAATAAAACCTTCCTTAGCCAATATTTCTGTGGCCCTTATAGTTTCTTGATTATCCGGAAGTAAATATTTATTGTCTGATATAACCTCTATTTTTACCCAGTTGCCACAGCCCATGGCCCTTGCTAGTCTTGCAATTCTTACGGCTTCCTCTGCATTCCTTGCTCCAGATGTATTTGGCAATAATATAATATCCTTTGGAATATAATCAAGAAGATTTTCCTCTTTAGAACCAATGTCAACTCGTCTAACTGCCATGGTTACCACTTGTGTTTCACAACTTTCTATTACTCTAGGAATAATCTGTTTATTTGGAAACTTTCCCGTTCCTATGAGCAATCTACTCTTTAGTTTGTTCCCCTTAATATCTAATAAATCCATAAATATCCACTCCTAAATCTCATATTCTTCTAAAATTATTCTCAGCACCGTATTGGCCTGATGACTTGCTGCAATAGATACCCTTGGTGCCATAAGACCACAGCCTGGTTTTGCCTCTGATACTTCATCACCAACTAGATAAAATCTATCTCTTATCCTTTTTGTCCTTATAGTGTTATTTGAAAAATATCCAGCCATACCAGATGCAGCCACAATATATTTACTAGGTAGCTTAGATAAAACAGTGTTTACTAACTCTGCTTTACATGTGGGTTTATCAAAGGCCTCTACTACTATATCCACATCCTTAAAAGACTCTTTTATATTATTCTCATCTAAATATATATCCTTAGTTTCAATCTCTACAAAAGGGGTAATTTCACTTATTATTTCTTTTAATGCCTCTGTCTTTTTCATTCCTATATGTTTTAAAAAATAATGCTGCCTATTTAAATTACTAGGTTCTACTATATCATAATCAACTAATACTAATTTTCCTATTCCCATTCTAGCTAAAGCTACAGCCACATTAGATCCTAGGCCCCCTAGACCTGCAATTCCCACAAATGCCTTTTTTACCTTCTGGTGAACCCTTGGAGTATGCCTTGAGACGAGGAGTGACTCAAGTTCTTCCCTATCTGGAATTTCTCCTTTAGTTATAAATACAATCCTATCATCTTCTTTTAAAGGCACATCTTCCCTTATGATGAATCCATTTAAAACTACTACTTGTGCTTCCTTTTTAATTAAATCCCTAAGATTAAAACTTGTAGTCCCCTCCTTAACAGTCATCTCCACTTCATTTAAATATATTTTCAAATTAACCACCTCCCACAAAACTCACTATCTCCACCTTGTCAGCCTTGTTAAGTACATATTCTTCATACTTTTCTTTAGGTATTATTTGAAAATTCACTTCTACAACTACTTTTTCTTCTTCTAAATCTAATTTCTCTAATAATTGTGTAATTGTAACCCTTTCAAAATCCATCTCTGTACCATTAATAATCATCTTATCCCCCCTTTTATTCAGTATTTTCACAAGAAAAAAAGCCCATTGGATAAAATCCTCCATAGGCTTACATAAAATCCATATACTTAAACTATAATATTAAAAATATCTATAGTTATGTATATGTGAATACATTATAAACAAGTTCCTACGTTGGCATTATCCAAATCAGGTTATAAGGGTCAGAGATAACATCCCTTTCTCAGCCCATCCCTATGAGCTCCCCAAATCATATGAAATTAAAAAAAGCTTACACCTAGGCAAGCTTTTAATGAACATTATTCATTCCTTGCTTCCCTACGACAATATTAGTTGTATCAGGTTTTAAGAGTTAGAATTCCTTCTTCTCAGCCCTAAGGCACCCCTAGCAAACTTATTTAACTAATATCAGTATAATCTAACCCCCTTAATTTGTAAAGTTTAAAAATAATATTTTTCATTTTTTACAAAATATTAGGAAATAATTTTCTTGTCTATTTTCAAAAATTTATCGTATAATGTACCTAGTTAAGTTAACTCTAATAAAAAAACTGAGGTGAATAATAATTATGAAAGATTTTTTTTGTGGTATTGATTTAGGGGGCACAAAAGTTCATATTGGAATAGTTACTAGAGAAGGTAAAGTTATTCATAATATAAAAATTCCTACAGAAGTTAAAAAGGGTCCAGAAAATGCAATTAACAGAATTAAAGATACTATTCATATGATCCTTAATAAGCTGGATTTGTCTATAGAAGATTTAGGAGGAATAGGAATAGGTTCTCCTGGTCCACTTGATACTAAAGAAGGTGTTATTCTTAGGTCATCTAACCTTACTGGTTGGAAGAATGTTAGGATAGTAGATATGTTAAAAAAAGATTTTAAAAATATTCCCATAAAATTAGAAAATGATGCTAATGCAGCTACCATAGGAGAGTATCTATTTGGAACTGGTAAAAATCATAAGGATTTTGTATATATTACAATAAGTACAGGAGTAGGTGGGGGAGCCATAGTAAATGGGCACTTCCAATCAGGATCAAATTCTAATGCCTTTGAAATTGGACATACTATTTTAAACTTCAATGGACCTAAGTGTAATTGCGGAAACCATGGGTGCATTGAAGCCTATGCCTCTGGTACTGCCTTAGAAAGATTTGCTCAAGAAGCTATTGATTCTGGTGAAGAATCCTTAATAAAAGAATTGGCTAAAGAAGGTAAAATTAAAGGTGAACAGATTGTTGAGGCTGCTAATAAAAATGATCATCTCGCTCTAAAACTTATTGAAAATGAAGGATATTATTTAGGTCTAAGCCTTTATAACGTAATTGCTAATTATAATCCTGAAGTAATTGCTCTTGGTGGAGGATTATCTAATGCCCTTCCTATGTTTTATGATAAAATGATGGACACCATAAAAAGCATGTCCTTAAAGGCAAATATTAATGCTTGCCAAATAAAAAAAGCCGAGAGGTCAGATTGCGGACTTATAGGTGCTGCTGCTTTAAGCTTTTATGAATACTAAAAATAAAAATATATAAAACAAGGGATGGTAATAACTCTATTAACCATCCCATTTAAGTTTATTCTTTTAAGTTTTCTAACTCTAGTAATGTCATTTTCTTCTTTTTTAGTCTTGTGTTCACATGTTCTTCCACTATATTTTTAATTAAAACTACCATAGGAACTCCAAAGAACATTCCCATAACTCCTCCTATGGCTCCTGATAGGGTTATTGCCACTATTATCCAAAATGCACCTACCCCTATCTTATCTCCTAATATCTTAGGTCCTAATACGGCTCCATCAAATTGTTGAAGTAATGCTATTATTAGACCTACTAATAGGGTTATTTTAGGATTTGTAATTAAGGTTATTATTATGGCCACAACCCCTCCTATTACAGGGCCTACACATGGAAGTACGTTGGTAGTTCCCACAACTAATGATATTAATAGGGCATATGGACACTTTACTATTATTAATAGGACAAAACAAATTAGTCCAATTATTGCGGAATCAATTACTTTTCCCACTACAAAATTAGAAAATATATCATTTCCCTTATTAATTATACAAATTATGTAATCTGCCCTTTCATTCCTAACAAAGGCATACAACATACGCTTTGCCCTTGCAACTAATACTTTTTTATCTAATAATATATATATTGCCAATAGACAACTTATTATTTTCTTACAAATTCCAAAAATAGTTCCTTGAAAATTCCCAAAGGTATTTGGTACATATTTAATACTAGATATTCCCTTATTGATACTATTTCTTATGATTTTTATAGTGTTTTTGTCTAATTCCTTCATATGGTTAATACCAATTTTATTTATTATTTTATCTGTAATAGCTCCCCTCGTTAAATTATTTGAACTTGGCAATGTTTCTAGGAAATTCATTACACTCTTTACTACATTTTGTATTACTAAAGTACCTAATAATAAGACTATTAATCCTACAATAAACAAGGCTATAAACACACTAATATTTCTTTTCATATTAAATTTTCTTTGAAAAAAAACTACAAAGGGATCTAATATATATGCTAAAAAAAATCCATTAATAATGGGAAACATGACTCTATAATAGCTAATTCTAATACTTCTATTAATGCATAGACTTACTAATAAAATAATACCTGCTACTATAAGAGCTAAATTATTATAACTAAACCTAATAATTTTTTTGTTCATCTACTAATTCTCCTAGTTCTTTTTAAAATCCGTTTACCATTAATATTTTAAAATTATATTGTTGATAAATCTCTAAAAATATATTATCATAAATATGAGAAATTAATAAGCTTAAATTTTAAGGTGCCTAATTTTTTAGGAGAATAGGGAAGAAGGTTGAATTCCTTCACGGACCCACCACTGTAATGATGAGAAATATTAAATATGCCACTAATATTACTGGGAAGGCTTAATATTTCTATGATTCTTAGTCAGGAGACCTGCCTTAAAATTTTAGATGTGAATGAGGGCAAAGTTCATATTCCCACTGGGAATATGAACTTTTTTAATTGCCTAAAAACACAAATATAATCTTAAAGGGGAATTTTAAAAGATGAGAAAATTACAAGAAACTATTAATTCAATTACACCACTTAGTAAAAAACATATGGATTTAGCAAAAGAAAGACTAGACCTTCTTATTAAACCTTTAGATAGTTTAGGAAAATTAGAAACTATAGCCATCCAATTATCTGGAATTTATGAAAATAATTACTATGATACTTCTAATAAATTAATTTTAGGCTTCGGAGCTGATCATGGAGTTTATGAAGAAAATGTATCTCCTTGTAAGCAAGTTGTAACAAAACAACAATTTGCTAACTTTATAGGGGGAGGCAACGGAGTATCTACCCTATGTAAATTTACAAATTCCCATGTATGGGCCATAGATGTGGGTATAAATTGTGATGAAGAAATTAAGGGAGTTTTTAATGAAAAGATTAGAAAGTCTACTGATAATATGAGAACAGGACCTGCCATGACCCGTGATGAAGCCATAAAATCCTTAGAAATAGGAATCAAATATGCTACTTTAGCAAAGGAAAAGGGGTACAAGGTAATTGGTATAGGAGAAATGGGTATATGCAATACTACTCCATCTACAGCTATAATGAGTGTATTTTTTGATTTATTACCTGAAAATATTACAGGTATGGGTTGTGGCCTTGATAATGAGGGTATCATGAGAAAGATGAATGTTATAAAGGATTCTATTAAAGTTAATGATCCTGATAAAAATGATCCTATAGATATATTAGGAAAAGTGGGAGGATTTGAGATAGGTGCCATGGCCGGAGCCATATTAGGAGCTGCCAGCTTAAAAATTCCTGTTGTATTAGATGGTTTTATATCCTATGCAGCATTTATTATTGCCTATGGTTTTAATAACCTTTGTAAAGATTATGCCATTCCGTCCCATATGTCTGCAGAACCTGCATCAAAATTAGTTTTAGATAAGCTACTTTTATCTCCCCTTTTAAATTTAGACATGAAGTTAGGAGAAGGTTCTGGGGCAGCATTAGCCTTTAATATTATAGAAGCAGCTAACTTTACATACAAAAATATGATTACCTTTGATGAATCTAATATGGAAAATACTCATCCATAAATTAAGACTTAATTGTAGAGTAAAATGGTGGATTTGATTTATTCTCTTCCACCATCTCCTCATCAAACCGTACGTGAGGTTCTCCCTCATACGGCTTTCCGATGTTCTTCTTCCATCCGCATTACGAGTTTTGAACAATATATTTTAAGC
>NZ_JAOART010000126.1 GCF_025210435.1 Anaeromicrobium sp. | reverse complement strand
TTCTGCTGGTGGAAATACATTCACTACAACAATCATTATAAAAGCAGCAATCAAACCAGTTATAGCAAATGTTAAAAATAAGTTTCCTAATATTTTCCCAAGTCTTTTTAGATTAGCCATATTCGATACAGCACTACTTATCGAAAGAAAAACCAAAGGTACTACAATGGTAAACATACCATTTAAGAATAAATCTCCTAAAGGTTTAAATATACTTGCTCTTTCCCCCATTTGAATTCCTATTAAACTCCCTAGCACAATCCCTGTCAATAAGATAATCGGAAATCTATATGCTTTCCAAATACTTTGCTTTTGTTTCGTGGTCATTTGTACATCCTCCTATCATTTTTATTAAATATATTATCGATCATTTATTTTTACTTGGTTAAAGATGTACCCCTTTTGTTATGTATCATAAACCAATATTAAAAGTAAACCTTTAAAAATTCATAAACTCTCCCACGCAAATAGTCGTAGCTTCCCCTTTCATAAATACATCAAAATCATCTTTAATTTCAATTTCCATTGCGCCGCCTTCCGCTTGAACTTTCACTTTTTGATTAAGCTTATTTAAAACATTTCCTAAAACAACACTCGAACAACATCCCGTTCCACAGGCTAGCGTTCTCCCTGCTCCTCTTTCCCAAGTATATACGTTAATATGATTTCTATCTTTTACTTCAACAAAATTTACATTTGTCTTTTTAGGAAAGATTGGGTGAATCTCCATTTTACTTCCTAATCCATTAATATCTATATCCTTAATATCATCCACAAAAACTACCGTATGAGGCACTCCTAAAAATATAGTAGAAAATACAACTTCTTTTCCATCTATTTCAACACACTTTTCAATCACCTTTTCACCTTCACACATAACAGGTATATCTTTTGGGTCAAATAAAGGCTTGCTCATTTTTACTTTTACAAACTTCACTTCTTTATTCTCTACTTCAAGCCATATATTTTGAATCCCCGCTAATGTTTCTACCGTAAAAACTTCTTTATTTACAATATTATTATCATATACAAACTTAGAAAAACACCTTATTCCATTTCCACACATTTCACCTTGGGAACCATCTGAATTAAAATAAATCATCTTCACATCTGCTACATTACTTTCTTCAACAACCATTATACCATCTCCACCCACACTAAAATGTCGATGACATACCTGCAAAGCCAGTTTCCCATAGTCATCAATATTTTCTTTTAGACCATTGAATAGCACAAAATCATTTCCAGCTCCATGCATTTTAGTAAATTTCATTATACATCCTCCTTCATTTTCCTTATGCTATTATTATACCGTCTTTACAGTTCATTTCTTAATAAATCTTCATAAGTTTCTCTTTTAACTATAGTTCTATCCTCTCCTCCCTTAACCATTACAACTGCTGGTCTTGGTATTTTATTATAATTACTTGCCATAGAGTAATTATATGCACCCGTACTTTTAACTGCTAAAATATCTCCTGATTCAAGAATTGGTACTTTTAGATCATATCTTAAAATATCTCCTGATTCGCAGCACTTTCCTGCTATTGTCACTAAGCTATTTTTTTCTTGATCCATTTTATTGGCTACAACTGCTTCGTATTTTGCATCATAAAGAGCTGGTCTTGGGTTATCCGGTAATCCTCCATTAATCCCTACATAAGTTCTTACACCAGGGATCTCCTTAATAGACCCTACTGTATATAAAGTAATTCCTGCTTCTCCTACCATCCATCTTCCTGGTTCAATAATTACTTGTGGCATCCAAAGACCCTTTTCCTCACATTCCTCTTTGATCGTCTCCATGACAGCATCTGTAAAGTATTTCAAAGGCTTTGGCTCGTCTCCCTCTGCATAATAAATCCCAAATCCTCCACCTGTATTTAACTCCTTTGTAATGAATCCTTCTTCTTCTTTCATATTTTTCATTAATTCTACTAATATTTTTACTGCTTTTATATGTGATTCATTATCAAAAAGTTGTGACCCTACGTGAAAATGGAATCCCATCAATTCAATATGACTAGCATCCATAGCTCTTTTTATAGCTTCGTTAATAATATTCCCTTTAAGGGGTATTCCAAATTTAGAATCTATTTGTCCTGTACTAATATACTTATGGGTATGACTATCTACCCCAGGAGTAATTCTAAATAAAATTTTCATTGTTTTTCCAAAAGCTTGTGCTACACTATTTAATAGCTCTAATTCATATAAATTATCAACGACCATTCTTCCTACATTGTTTTTTACTGCCAATTCTATTTCATCTATAGTTTTATTATTTCCATGGAATATTACTTTTTCCATTGGAAATCCTGCTTTGATAGCAGTATATAATTCTCCTCCTGATACAACATCTATTCCAAGACCTTCTCTTTCTATTATTCTACACATCTCTAATGTTAAAAAGGCTTTACTTGCATAAACAGCTCTAGTGTTTTCATATTTTCCTAAAAAATCTTCTCTTATTTCTTTGCATCTTTCACATATATAATCTTCGGACATAACATAAAGAGGCGTTCCATATTTTTTAGCTAGTTTTACGGTATCGCATCCTCCGAAGTAAAAATTACTACCAATGACTTCTGTTCCTTTCATTACTTCAACTCCTTAATTATTTTGTATTTATTCAGACAATCATATTAATAGCAATATTCATGCCATTGTAAAAAAATATTTTTCTCTGTCTAATTTATTTTTTAAAAAACAAAACTATTTTATCAATGAAATCTACAAACCCATTAGAAATACAGGCATTTATCTGTTTTTTTATTATGAAAATTTATTTTTTTGAAGACTATTTTCCCAAGTATATTTAAATTTTCTTGAAATCCATATTAAATACTATACTTTCAAAATTACAAACAGTTCGTTTTTACGAACTATTCTAGCTACAAACAGGCTATATTCACCTTATATTTGTAGACAAATTCATCACGCTCTGTGTTTTCCGTTTTTCAGAACCATTTTCCGTTTTTCCGAATTCATCTCATTGTTCAATTCCATACGGATTGATAAAATTACTTATACCACCACAAAATCCTCATCCTGCCACACTTTTGTATAACAAATAAAAAAACAGGCTTTATGATTTTTTTATTCATTAATGTCATAATCATAAAAAAAAGGAGAGTGTCTCAAATCATCAAACTTGAGACACCCCTTTTTTTAAAAAGAAAATTGATCTTGTTTAGGAAACAACCCAAAAAGTCCTCCTGTATGAATAAATAAAATATTTTTATAATCTTTTAGATTCCCTTTCTTAATTTCTTCTACTAAACCATACATAGCTTTTCCTGTATAAACAGGATCTAATATTACCCCTTCTAATTTAGCTAATTCATGAATAAATTTTAACTCTTCTGGACGACTCAAAGCATACCCTTTTCCTACATATCCATCTATAATATTGATTTCTTCTTTGGTAAATTCTATAGGTTGATCAGTATACTGAAAACTTTCATGAAGTATATTTTCGATTGCTTCTTTAAAATGTTGAGCATCATCGCATACATTCACACCAAATATTTTAGCACTATTTTCATTTATTTTATTTCCATAAAACAGTCCTGCATAAGTACCTCCAGAACCTACAGC
Source organism: Anaeromicrobium sp. (assembly GCF_025210435.1). Classification (GTDB taxonomy): domain Bacteria; phylum Bacillota; class Clostridia; order Peptostreptococcales; family Thermotaleaceae; genus Anaeromicrobium. The sequence goes on along the minus strand of NZ_JAOART010000126.1, from coordinate 1,083 downwards.
CATAACAATAGCATCAAATTTTATGCCCATTTCCTCTTCTTGCTTTAAAATTTCTTCCATAGCGTTATAATATCCAAATGTCCCAATTCCATTAGAAGCTCCTTCTGGTATAATATACGCCTTATGCCCTTTTCTATCTAATTCAGCTTTTATTTCTTTCATAATATCCATTCTATGGTTGCTATATTCATCAGCCGTAATGAAACGAAGCTGTGCACCTAATACTTGATCTAAAAAACAATTACCTTCTACCTTCTTCTCTCCCTTGTTTCTAAGAACTAAGAATGACTTAATACCAAGTTTTGCAGCAACAGCAGCAGTAGCTCTTGCATGATTAGATTGAACCCCTCCACAAGTAATTAAATAATCACAACCTTGATTCAGCGCCTCTTTCACACTATACTCTAATTTTCTCACTTTATTTCCTGCAATTTCAGTCCCCGTTTGATCATCTCTTTTTATATAAATTTCATGACCTTCTAAACTTTTTGATAATCTGTCTAATTTTTCAATTTTTGTAGGTAAATTGGCAATCTCTATTTTAGCAGGTAATTTCATCATACATCATTCCCCTTTATTATAATTTTATTATCCTGACACATCTAAGTATATAGCATTTATCAAATAGCTATAACTCTAAAGTAAAATTCTTGTGTTTTTTATTTTACTGTATATGAGGAGTCAGATTTTGTTTCATCCAATTTTTTCCTTCTACTAATCTAGTAACCATCATAGATGCTACTGCATCTCCAGATGCATTGATCATCGTAGCCATTGGATCTACTAAAAATCCAATTGTAGCTATAATAGGAAATGCTTCTGCTGGGAATCCATACATATTTACAATAAGCATCTCTCCTATAAGTCCGCCTCCTGGTACTCCTGACATAACTACTCCACCTAATACAGATAAAAGAATTGCACTAACATACGTACCTACCCCTTCAAATGGAATATCAAATATTCCAAACATAAAAGATATTTTTAGTATAGAACTAAGACATGTACCATCCATATGCATAGTAGCACCTATTGGAAGCACAATTTCTCTAATATCTTTTGGGACACCCATCTTCTCAGTAG
>NZ_JAOART010000125.1 GCF_025210435.1 Anaeromicrobium sp. | reverse complement strand
TTGGTTTAATATCTTTATATCCTTCAATTTTATTACCACCTTTATGAGCAAATTATTAATTTAATTCTACTACTCATATAGGGTTTTGTTTTATTGAAGAAATATTATGAAAAATAATATCACCAAAATTGCGTGAGAACCTTGAAACTGACCCCCGGTTAACACTTAAAATTGACCCCCTAGAAATAATAAGATACTCTTTACACATGGAAGAAATAATATTTACATGTGGGAGGAGCAACTAGAGGTGAAGGATGTGCACGATTGGGTTACAGTACATAAATTATTTAAGAAAGGAACTCCGATTAAGAAAATAGCAAGGGATCTTGGCATGTCTAAGAACACAGTGAAGAGATTAATAAAACTAGACCAAGAACCTAAGTATTCTAGAGAATATTATGCCACCAAGTTAGATTCATATAAAGAAAAAATACAAGATTGGCATCTAAATCCTGAATATGACTATAATGGTACACGTATATTCAGAGAACTCAAAAAAATAGGCTATACTTACAGTATCGGCCCTGTATATAGATATTTAAGAACTTTAAAAGAAGACAAAATGAATGTACCTAAGAAAGCAACTGTAAGGATTGAAACCCCGTTAGGCGATCAAGCACAATTTGATTGGTCTCCATATAAGGTTAAACTTGCTGGGGAAATTAAAGAAGTATATTGTTTTACCATGATTTTGTCAGCCTCTAGAAAAAAAGCTATAGTCTTTTCATTAAAAGCTGATGGTGAGGCTATATACGAGGCAATCCAAGAACTATTTACTGATTTAGGAGGAGTAACAAAAGAATTGCTAATAGATAATCCCAAAGCCTTAGTCTTAGAAAATAAATCTGGTCAGGAGCCCGTATACAACATAAATGCTTTAAGATTAGCTATGCATATAGGTACAGAATTAAATTCTTGTCAGCCTTACAGAGCTAGGACTAAGGGGAAAATAGAAAAGCCTTACCAATATATTGAAGAACAATTTATTAAGGGAAGTAGTTTTGACTCCATGGAAGAATTAAATGAAGAAGGAAAATCATTTATAGCTCAATGGAATGAAGAAGTACATGGTACAACTAAGAGAATTCCTAATGAAATGTATAAAGAAGAGAAACATACGTTGTTGCCACTAAAAAATACGAGGCTAATTCACAAGCATCTAATAAGATATTTGAATTAAATTTAAATGGAAAGATTAGAAAATTTTATTATAATGCTTTTAGTTTAATATATAAAGAAAGTGAAAAATTAGTATACTCAAACTATAGAGATAAGGTGTAAGAGGGAAAGGAGAATATTGTGAGAATTAGTAATAATTATAATGTATACAATATTCTTGAAAGAACTGAAAAACAATTTAGGAATAAATTAAATGAAATTTTGGATAAAACAAAGTCTAGTGCAAATGAAGTTCATGAAAATAAAAGAGTTGCTGGAAGATTGATTTTAGTAAGTGAAGGTATTAATCGTGGAAAAGTTATATCAATCAAATATGCAGATGATTCTACTCCAGAAAATCCAATTATGTGTACAACAACTGGTGAACGTGTGAAAATTAATGATGTAAATCCTTATGACGCAACTGAATTGGAAATTAGGATATATTATGCACATTTAGATTTTATTGGAAAAGGTACCAATAGTAAATTTGGTACTTACAATGATTTGAGTCTTGTGAAAGCAACAGCATATGTTAATAATTTTACCCCATATAGTCCAATGGATATAACAGAAGAAAGTATAAAAAATTTAAAATTCAATTGGGTCAATTTAACAAGAAAAGTGATAGATGTTGAGAAAAACAATGACCCCAAATTACATTCTCGATTGCTACAACTTTATGAAGAACTTAGAACATAGGGGGGGCATTTTGATTCAATTATTCAAAGATAATCCAATTACAAAAAAGTATATTAAAAATATGGAAGGTTGCTTAAAATTAAAGAGTTAATTGAAAAAAGACTTGGAAAAAATAGTAAGTCACATGTTATAATAGAAATTGTTGCAACTATAGATATTACATATGATTATATTAACCACAATAGTATCTATCGTGCAAATTTAAATAGGTGGTGACTTATTTTGAAAAAAAATACATTATCATTCATAGTGTGTATTATTTTTTTAGGTATATTTATTGGTAGTCAATTTAAATTTGTAGAGACGTTAACAGGTGGTAATAATCCTTCACAAAAAGCGAAGGAATTAAAATTAGAAATTGCAGACTTGAGAAATAAAAAAGGATCTTTATTAAAAGAATTGGATTCTTTGAATGATACTATAGAAGAATATGAAAATGTCACAATAAAAAGCGATATTAGTATACAAAAAATAAAAAATGATATTGACAAATATAAGCTGGCATTGGGAAATAGCAATGTTATGGGGCCAGGGATTAGAATAAGACTGGATAATTCTCGATTGTATGAAAATTATGAACCCTTAGCTAGATATGCTGACTATTTGTTATTAATAATAAATAAATTGAATGCATCTGGTTCAGAAGCCATATGTGTAAATGGCCAAAGAATAATTGCAACTACAACAATAGATTATATACAGGACAAAAATAGATTGAAAATAAATGAAAAAAATATGTCTCCTCCTTTTGAAATTATAAGTATAGGAGATTGGAATAAATTAGAATCCACTCTAAATCTAAAATATGGATTAATATGGAGTATAAATAAAGAGAATATAGTAATAGCTAAAGTAAAGAAAGAAGATAATATAATCATTCCTAGCTACATTGGGAAATTGAAATTTAATTATGCCCATATAGTAGAATAAGAACACTTATAATTAGTTTGGTTAAAAGGCGCTGGACACTGATCATACACCAAAAAAGATTAAAATTAATTAATAATAAAGAAAGCCGTCAATGACGGCTTTTTTCTATACATTAGCATTTTTATTTATTAATATGGTTGAAAAATAAGAAATTTGTTCCTTAGAAACTTCTTCAATGTTAGTATAAGTAGTTTCACTATCTAATGAAGAATTACTAACTAATATGGCATGTTTAGATAAACCATGTTTTTTAATCTTTTCTATAATAGATTTAAAGTTCTTATAAACCTTCATTAAAACTATGCAATCATGATTTGCAAGGGTGTTATCTATCTTTTCCTCACTAGCAGTACATGGTAATATAACTAGTGGGTCCCTGTCCATAACTAGTGGGAAATTGTTACTAGATGCTATATTTGAGAAAGAACTTATTCCAGGAATAGTTTCCACTTGGATTTCATCATCTAATCTGTTTAAGATATATACATAAGTACTGTAAATCATTGGGTCTCCTAGGGTTACAAAACCTACATTTTTACCAGATTTTACATCTTCTATTATTTCCTTGGCAATACTTTGCCAAGCAACTTCCTTTTCTTCAGCATTGAAGTTCATAGGAAAATGTCTTTCCTTTATTTGAACACTTTCAGGAATGTATTCCTTTACTATGGATAATGCTAAACTCTCTCCACCTTCTTTAGGTTGAGGTGTAACTAAAATATCTAATTTTTCTAATGTTTTAACTGCCTTTATAGTAACTAAAGAACTGTCTCCTGGTCCTGTACCAATTCCATAAAATTTTGCCATCATTTGTACGAGTATAAGCACTAATAGCTTATCTCATGTCCCTCCTTTAATTGATTTCTCTGTAACTGGCGTATACGCCAAGTATGTAAAATACAACGATGTAACATATAAGAACAAATATTGATGTATAATCAAAGTTGTTTCTTAGGGCAATACCTCTTAGTGAATTAATAGTATGGGTAAGAGGTAATACATATATTATTTTTTTCACCATTAGTGGCATCTTATCTAAAGAGAAAAAAGTACCACATATGAACGTCATGGGAGTTATGATAAAACTAGTAAATCTGTTCATATCATAGTGGGAGTTTATAACCATGGCAGCATAATATCCGAATGCTGCAAATAATAAACTATTTAATAGGGCTATGGCGACAAAGGAAAAATTAACATGAATATAGGCTTTAAATAGATAAGATATTAATAAAATTATCATACCAGCATAAAGTCCTCTTAGGGCTCCTGCTAAAATATACCCCAAAGTTAAAAGGGATAGATTAACAGGTGCAGTCATGTAATCTTCAAAGCTTTTCTCATGAAGCCTAGCAACTGAAATCCTTATGGATACGGCATTAAAGCTAGTATGCATGGTAGACATGGCTATAATACCTGGGATAATATAGTGCATATAGTTATTTCCATCTATTACAATATCAGAGCCTAGGCCCCAACCAAAGGCTAAAAGATATAGTAGGGGAGTAACTACAGATTGGGATGTGATTTTAAAAGCTCTCTTTTGAAAGAATTTAAACTCCCTCCAAAGTATTGTTGAAATTTCCATCTATAACACCTTCCTATTTGTAAAGTTAAAGAATACATCTTCTAAGTTCGTATTTCTAAGGACATAATCACAAGTCAGTTCCTTAGCGTATTCCTGTGCAGTATCAATATTAGAAAAGTATTTATATATGGTTTTATCGTCTTCACTAAAATATTCTATGGTATATTTACCGATTTTTTCCTTTAAATTATTGTTAGTATCGTAATAGAATATTTTGCCTTTATCCATCAATCCTATTTTGTCACACAAATATTCGGCTTCTTCCATATAGTGGGTTGTTAGTATTATGGTTTTACCCTTGTGCTTCATTTTTTTTAGGATGTCCCAAATCTTTCTTCTATTGTTCAAATCAATACCTACAGTAGGCTCATCTAAAAATAAAATCTCGGGATCATTCACTAATGATTTAGCAATCATAAGTTTTCTTTTCATTCCTCCAGATAATTTTTTAGTAATACGATTTTGAACACCTTTAAGATCTGAAAATTGGAGTAGATCCTCAACTAAAGGCTTTATTTTTTCCTTGGGTATTTTGTATAGCTTTGCCGCAAATATTAAGTTTTCTTCCACAGTAAGTTCCTTATCTAGATTAATGTGTTGGGGAACTATACCTATCTTACTTTTTAAAAAAGTATTTCCCCTATGCATTTTTTCATCCTTAATTAGTATTTCTCCAGAAGTAGGTTTCAAAAGACCTACTAACATTTTTATTAAGGTGGTTTTACCAGCTCCATTGGGACCTAAAAGGCCTACAAAAGTACCTTTCTCAATGTTTAGTTGGAGATGGTCTACTGCATTAAAAGTTTGGAAGCTTTTGGTAATATTTTGTATTTTTATCATATTATCCAGTCCTTCTCCTATGAATTTATCATTTATAACTCTAGCAAAAAACATGTGAATTAGCAACTACTAAAAAAAACAGACTTTATTAGGACTAATTATTGACTTTAAAAAATTAATGATATATAATCCAAATGTAAGTGAATAATAAAACATATTAAGTCGTAGGGAAAGTGGTAAAAGCCACTGCAGCCCCCGCTACTGTAAGGCAGATGAAACCTTCATAACCACTGGGAAAGTTAAGATTCTGGGAAGGGAAGGAATGAACATGAAGCCAAGCCAGGAGACCTTGTTTAATATGAAGTATTCAACTTTCGGAGGGAAAGTAGGGAATATACAACAGAAGATATGGTGGTGAAAAATGCCATTGTATAAATTTGGTGTATATAACAAGAGCTTCCACAAAGCTCTTTTTTTATTGCAGGTAAGGAGAAATGATGAAAGAGTCGCTGATTAATGAGTTAAAGTCAAAGAACCGTGGGAAAAAAATAGTGGCAGTGTTTATTTTTATTCTTTTGATTGTCACATTAATACTATGTGTGAATTTAGGAAGAGCGGAAATATCACATGGACATGTAATTAAGGTAATAGGTGGTAAAATATTTAAAAATCCTGAAATGTATAGTGGAATAAAGAATTCTTACGTAAAGATAATATGGAACGTGAGATTACCTAGAATTCTTACGGCCATTATAGTAGGTGCAGGTCTAGCCGTTTCAGGAACAGTATTTCAATCACTTTTAATGAATCCTTTGGCAGATTCATATACTATGGGTGTTTCATCGGGAGCAGCCCTTGGAGCTACTTTGGCCATATACATAAATTTATTTTACGATATTTATGTGCCCATAACCATAAGTTCCTTTATTGGAGCCTTTGTTACCCTAATTATAGTAATATTCATAGCTAGAACTAAGGGGTACATAAGTGGATCTAACTTAATAATAGCCGGAATAATAGTTAGTTCCATATTTTCAGCTGGAATTAAATTCATAAAGAGCTTAGCTGGGGAAAACGTATCTGCCATAGTTAACTGGCTTATGGGAAGTCTAGCTGCTAGGAGCTGGGTACATGTGCAAATTGGATTTTTTACTATAAGTATTTCCATAATCATATGCTGGTATTATGCTAAGGATTTAAACTTACTATGCCTAGGGGAAAGGGAAGCAAAGAGTTTAGGAATAGACACGAAAAGGGTTAAGAAAATATTCTTAATCTGCGGATCCTTAATAACGGCAGTTTGTGTATCCATAAGCGGTATAATAGGCTTTGTGGGACTTATAGTTCCTCATATGCTAAGGTTTACCATAGGTTCAGATAATAGAATGTTAATACCTTTAAGCGCTCTTTTGGGGGGAGAGTTACTTTTATTAGCAGATACTGGATCTAGGGCACTTATGAATGTGGAAATACCTGTAGGTGTGCTTACTACCCTACTTGGAGGACCATTTTTTATCTACATATTTATCACAAGAAATAAGAGTTTGAATTAGGAGGAGTAACATGTTTCAAGTTAAAAACTTATCCTTTTCTTATGGAGATAAGGAGACCCTTAAAAATCTTACTTTTAAATTAGAAGAGGGCACAATGACTACTATTATAGGACCTAATGGTAGTGGAAAGACTACCCTTTTAAATGTGATTACTAATAATTTAGATAATTATAGTGGACATGTATATTTAGGAAATAAAAACTTAAAGGACTATTCCATTAAGGAACTGAGTCAAAATCTTGCTATAGTTTATCAAAATGTAGATATAAAATTTCCATTCACTTGTATGGAAGTGGTTGCCATGGGTAGAACTCCCTTTTCTAGTAGGATGAAGGATCTTACAAAAAAAGATTTAGAAATAATATACGAAGTTATGGATATGACAGATACTACTTCATTTATGAAGAAGGATATAACCCAATTAAGTGGGGGAGAAAAGCAAAGGATAATGTTGGCAAGGGCCTTAGCTCAAAGGCCAAAGATATTAGTCCTTGATGAGGCCTTTTCAAATATGGATATAAAATATACTATAAAATTTCTAGATTTATTAAGAGAAAAGGTTAAAAATGATGGGATCACTGTCATAAATATAATGCACGATTTAAATCTCACAGACATATACAGCGATAATATTTTAGCACTTTCCAAAGGAAATTTGGTAAAGTCAGGTAAAACCGAGGATATAATGAATCCTCAATTTATTAAATCACTATTTGGAATTAACACAAGAAAAATTTCTGATAGGGGATTAGCAATACTACCTATGTAAATGAAAAAAATTGGAGGGGTATATTTTGAAAAAAATAATAAGTTCCATATTAATACTTGGATTAATGTTTACTATGATTACTGGTTGTACTAAAAAGGAAGAAGCTAATGTGACTTCAAATGAAACACCAGCTAAAACTGAAGAAGTTAAAAAGGCCATACTAGCAGTTAGTTTTGGAACAAGCTATGCAGATACGAGAAAAGTAACTATAGAAGCAACTGAAAAGGCTTTAAGTGACGCTTTTCCAGAGTATGAGGTAAGAAGAGCATTTACTTCTAACATAATAATTAAGAAGTTAAAGGAAAGGGATAATATACAAGTTGATACGGTAGTGGAAGCTATGGATAAGTTAAAATCAGAAGGTTTTAATGAAGTAATAGTTCAACCACTTCATGTGATTCCTGGAGCTGAATACAATGATGTTAAAGAAGAGCTTAGAGCATATAACGATGGTACTTTTGACATATTTAAACTTGGAAGACCAATCCTTACAACAGATGAAGATTATAAATTAGCAGTAGAGGGAATGAAATCTCAAATTAAAGAGGACATGGGAGTTGTAGTGTTAATGGGTCACGGAACTCATCACCCTGCTAATGCAAGTTATGGAGCATTACAAGAGGCTTTTGTAAAGGAACATATGCCTGTATATGTGGGAACTGTGGAAGGATACCCAACATTAGATGATGTTATAAATAGACTTAAAAAAGATAAGGCTACTAAAGTTACATTAATGCCATACATGTTAGTTGCAGGAGACCATGCACAAAATGACATGGCAGGAGACGAAGAAGATTCTTGGAAGACTGTACTTAAAAAAGAAGGATTTGAAATTGAGACTTATTTACATGGATTAGGTGAAAATGAAGAATATAGAAAAATCTATATAAACCATGCTAAAGAAGCAATTGAAGGAGAGGGAGAAATAATTCCTCAGCCCCTAAACAAAGTAGAAATGGGAACTCAAGAGGCTGGAAAAAAGGGTATCTTAGTAGTGAGCTTTGGAACAAGCTATGCAGATACGAGAAAAGTAACTATAGAAGCAGTTGAAGAAAAAATTGCAAAGGAATTTTCTGATTACCAAGTAAAAAGAGCATTCACTTCAAATATGATAATCAAAAAATTAAAAGAACGTGATGGAATCATGGTAGATACTCCAGAGGAAGCTTTAAATAAAATGAAAGAAGAAGGTTTTGAAGAAGTAATAGTACAACCTCTTCATATAATGGCTGGAGCTGAATATGATGATTTAGTAGAAGCAACTAGAGCTTATGAAGATACATTTAAGAAATTAGTAGTAGGAAAATCTGTATTATCAGGTCCAGTTTCTTATGAAAAGGCTGCTAATGGTTTAATGACTCAAGTTGGAAAATTAGAAAAGGGTGAAGCCGTAGTAGTTATGGGACATGGTACTCACCATGCTTCTAATGCAAGCTATGCATGTCTACAAAATAAGTTTAATGATAAGGGATTACCTGTATATGTGGGAACTGTAGAAGCTCATCCAGCTTTAGAAGATGTTATAGCTAAACTAAAGAAAGACAATATTAAAAAGGTTAAATTAATGCCGTACATGTTAGTTGCAGGAGATCATGCACAAAATGATATGGCAGGGGACGAAGAAGATTCTTGGAAGACTGTTCTTAAGAAGGAAGGATTTGAAGTAGAAATATACCTTCACGGATTAGGAGAAAATAAAGAATACCAAAATATATATGTGGAAAACACAAAAGAAGCAATTGCTGGTGAACATGAATAAATAATAAATAAAAGGGGACGGTCATAGGCCGTCCCAATTTTGAATTGTAGGAGGTATAAGATGAAAAATAGAATTAGTATAGTATTTTTAGCCCTTTGTATAATCTTTACTTTTAGTGCATGTGGAAAAGAAGATCCTTCTACAGCTACAGTAAAGGAAGAAGCCAATATACAAATAGTAGATGACATGAAAAATACCATATCAATGGATGAACCTGCCAAAAGAATTATAAGTTTGTACTCAGCCCATACGGAGAATTTATTTGCACTAGGCCTTAATGATGAAATAATAGGTGTAGGAAAAAGTGATGCATATCCATACGAAGTAACCAAAAAAAATGTATTTGATTATAGGTCAGATCCAGAAAAGGTAATTGCAGAAGACCCAGATTTAGTATTAATAAGACCATTTATAAATAAAAGTAAGCCTGAGTTTGTAGAGGCTTTAAAAAATGCAGGGATAAATGTGGTTAGTTTATATCCAGATTCCTTTGAGAAATTCCCTGAATATATAAAAAAATTAGGAACAATTACAGGTAAAGAAAATATAGCTAAAGAAAAGTTAGAAAAGTTTAATAAGGATATAGAAGAATTAAAAAAAATAACAGAAAATATGGATACTAAAACTAAAGTATTCTTTGAAGCTACAGAGACAAACTATAGGACCATAACGCCAAATTCCATGGCTGCCCATGCCATAGAATATGCAGGTGGAGAAAATGTGGCTAGTGATGCCGTGGCCATAAGAGAAGGAACTACTATAGCATCCTATGGAATAGAACGAATACTTGAAAAGGCTGAGGACATAGAAGTATACATATCTCAAAGGGGAGCTATGAACTCAGGAGGGAATTTACACTCCATATCCATAAGACCTGGCTTTGATGCCATAAAGGCCCTAAAAGATAAGAGAGTGTATACTATAAATGAAAAATTAGTATCGAGTCCAACCTTTAGATTTGTTAAGGGAGTAAAAGAATTATCTAGAATGTTCTATCCTGAAATGATAGATAATTTAGATGAATTTAATATAGATGAAAAATTAAATAAAAGAGAATTTGCTAGGATGAGTGTTATGGCTAAACATAGACCCATATTTAGCCCCACCTCAAAATATTATAGAAAAAAACATAGGGGCCATACCTATGGTACCTTTGAAGATATAGATTTTACAGATGATGATTTTGACTATATTGAGACAGCCGTATTGGCAGGATATGTAGATTATGAGGATTCCTTATTTAATCCACATAAGGAAATTACAAAGGAAGAATTGTCAAAGAGCATTTATGTAATGTACGAATTTAAAAATAAGGATGAAAAATCTATAAATATAAGTGATATAGAAGAATGTGATAATAAAAATATAACAGAAATAGTAGTAAAAAATAATATATTATCCTTAGAGGATGGAAAGTTCAATCCAAAGAGGGTAGTTACTAAAAAAGAAGCACTAGATGCCATAAAAATGGCAAAAGAAAAAAGCATGGATTAAGGCATATTCAAAAAATAAATTAGTCATTTCACTGGTTAGGCATATTCAAAAAATAAATTAGTCATTTCACTGGTTATTTGAATTATTTTCTTCGTTATGGGATCGCTTACATATGTTTAATATGCTCGCTCACCATGCCTTGAAAATAATCCAAATCCCTCAGAGAACTGACTAGTTTATTTCTTTCATATGCCTTATTTGAATTATTTTCTTCGTTATGGAATCGCTTACATATGTTCAATATGCTCGCTCGCCATGCCTTGAAAATAATTCAAATTCCTCAGGAAATTGACTAGTTTATTTTTTTTATATGCCTAACCATGCTTTTTTGCTTCTCTTAAACTTAATATGAATTCACATATATTTTTAACAGAGTCTGTCTTTTTCATTTTATTCATATTGTCCTTTAACTCATAATATTTATGAGTATTATCTTTTAAAGTATTAATACAAGATATGAGGGAGTTTGGACTGTTAGCTATCATACCTATACTGTTATTTAATATGAACTCTGTATTTCTTTCTTCTTGACCAGGTAATGAATAGGATACTATGATGGGTAATTCTTTGCTTAGGGCCTCTGTCACTGTTATACCACCTGGTTTTGTGATTATAAAGTCTGATATGCTCATAAGTTCATTAATATTATCTACAAATCCGTATACGATAAGATTTGGATTATCTATGTTAGTAAGATATTTATATAGGGATTCATTTCTCCCTGTAATTGCAATTATCTGCATATCATTATTATACTTTAATACATAATCGAGAGTTTCCTTTATATTACCAAGGCCAAGGCCACCACCCATAAGTAGGGTTGTAAAGGAATTTTTTATACTTAATTTATTACAAAGTTTTTCCCTATCTTCATTCATATGGAATTTATTGTCAATGGGAATTCCAAAGAAACGAGCCTTTTGTCTTGGTATATGCCAATAGTCTAGCTCATACTCAAAGGAATCACATGGAAAGACAAAGTAATCCACTTCTGAATTTATCCAGCTAGGATGTATAGTATAATCTGTAAGGACATTCACTATGGGAACGGATATTTGTCCCTTTTTTTTCAATGCAGAAAGTGCTTCTGAAGGAAAAGGATGGGTACATACTATAACATCTGGATTAAAATCCTTGAGTAATTTTTTTAATTTTCTAGATAATAATATTGTATTTAAAAAATCTCCCATATCCATAATAGAACTATCATTTTCTTCTGTTTTTTTATATACATATCCATATAAGGTGGGTATATATTTTATAGACTTCATATAGGTTTCTATTATTATTTTGTGTAGATTAGAATTTACATAATGAAATGTATCAATAATTTTCGTGTTGTTATGGGGAAAATTATTATCAATATAATTTGAAATAGTTTTGGCTACCTTATTGTGCCCTTCTCCAGCCGATACTGTAAAAAATAGTATATTCAATAGTAAGACCTCCTTGCATAGGTATTCATACAGTGTCACCCTATACCAAAAGAATATTATACACTATTTAATGGGAGTTTAGGCAATAAATATAAAATTTATACAAATTGGAGTATTTTTTCTAATATTAGACTAAAAACTCCATCATATTCAACAGGAAGGATTGAAAAGTCCCATGGGTATGTTAAAATAATTAAGAGATTAATTACAAAGGTGGTCGCCATATGGATAGGATACTAGATATACTAAAGAATCATTCATTAGAAGAAATGTTTTATACGGAAAATATGGAAGAATTCCAGTGGATTTGGTTTAATGAGGAAACTATAAAGGATATATTTATAAATTTATCACTATATGATGAGATGGAAGAAGAAATAAATAAGTATATTGGAGAAAAGAATTTTAAAGAAATAGAAGAATTCTTTACGGCCCTCTTTAAGAAAAAGGGATTTGAGATAATGGAACAAAATCTATTTGCTTCATTAGAAGAAGGATATAAGACCACAACAGATATAGATACTGTCATATATTTAAATGATAAATATTATAAAAAACTACATATAAAGTGTATGAAAGAATATGGATGGATACTCATGGCCATGGCCATAGATACCTATAAAAATTTAGCTAGTCATTATGAGAATAAAGAAAATGTTTATGAAGAAATGTATGAAGATAATAGTCGAATACTAGAAGAAGTTCTTTCAGTGGGAGAATATAATCATATGATAGGCACCTGGAAGATAGATCGGGAATGTGGTCTTCTTCGATTTTATAAGGGGAAAAAATTCTATAATAGCTGGAGTAAGGAAGAAGTGGAAGCTATTTTTAGAAATAAGTAATAGGCAATTAGTTGGAATTTATCTATTTATAAATTAGAGAAATATCATATTATGATATAATTTAGGGAGATATAGTATATTTTGTGGAAGGAGATTAACATGCAAGGCAAGGTTCGCAATATTAAAAGGGTAGCTACCCATATTGAATGGGCAATGACAATAGGAAATAAGGAAAAGTTAATAAATCATATAGAGGAAATGATGTCATTATGCAATGAAGTAAAGGCTGGAATCATGGAAGAGAAAAAGCCTAATTGTGATATTAATGTGGAAGTAATAAATGAGATACCTTTCTTATACAAACCAATTCTGAAGAAGGACTATTATGAAGGGACTTATTTAGAAGATTTTGGAGAACAGAGGAGCGAAGATTTGAAATTGTCAAAAGCAATGAATAATCATAATAAGTTCTGGCAAAGTTATGAAATAATAAAGGGAAATATATTTGGATCTGTACCAAAGGAATTACTTAGTGAAGATAGTATTAGGGACTTAAAGCGTTTTGGTTGGGATGAGTGTACTGTTAATGTAATTGATGTATTAGAGAGAAAATGTGATTTTGATGAGATGATAAAATTTTGTGAAAGTGAATACGGAAAATATGTAATAGTTAAAGAAAAGTCTTCAGAAGTAGAAATGATATTGCATTATATGATGGGATAGGAAACAATAATAGAAAAAAGAAGCTTTTACTAAAATTGAAAAGACATCATGTGAAATTAGAAAAAATTTCACATGATGTCTTTTTTTCATATGCTTAATTTAGTTACTTTGTTTTTTTCTGTGTATAATATTGTAGTATAATTATGATTATAATAAAAAAACTTAGTAAATGGCAAAAAAGTGAAGAAAAATATCATAATGCATACTGGTTATATTTACCAGAGGAATGAATTGTATTATGATGTTATGGGGCACAATATTTAGAAAGTCTATCATAATGTGGTTGTACTACCTTATGGTTATGGGACTATAATTATAATAAAATGTTTAATCAGAATTAATTTAGATAGGGAGAGCAACTTATGAGTGAGTACTGGCAAAATAGGTATAAAAATAAAGAAATGATATGGGGAACGGAACCTAGTAAGACTGCTATAGGTGCAAAGGAAATATTCCAGCATCAAAACATTAAGGATATATTAATACCAGGAGGGGGATATGGTAGAAATACTAAAGTATTTTCTGATGCTCAATTCAAAGTGGATACTATTGAAATTTCAAAAGAGGCCATATATCTTGGTAAACAATGGGATGAAAGAACAAACTTTATACATGGGTCCGTATTAGACATGCCTTTAACAGGTAAAATATATGAGGGCATATACTGCTATAATCTACTACACTTATTTTTGGAAGAGGATAGAAAGATACTTATACAAAAGTGTTATAAACAATTAAAGAGAGATGGTTTAATATTTTGTACTGTTTTATCCGAAAAGGATGAAAGCCTTGGTCGTGGACATATGATTGAATATAATACTTTTAAAGATGAAAAGGGGAAGATAGTCCATAACTTTACCCAAAAGGACATGAGAATTCATTTTGAGGAATTTAACATACTAAAGATAGGTGAAATTCAAGAGAAGATTATGGCCCCTGGTGTAGGTGAACGAATGTGTAATTTGAGATATATTTTGGCAAGAAAATAGAAATTTAAGATATATTTATGGTTAGAAATATTTACCATAATATTACTATATAATATAATTGCATATAAAAGAACTTAGGCATATTTAAGAGTTTCAACTATAAAATAACAAAAGAGGAGAGCTTATATGACAAAAAATATTCTTTTAGTATTATTGGTTATGGCAATATTAGCATGTGGACTCTTAGTAGTAGATTCATATGTAATAGGTAATGAAGATAATACAAATGAGAAGGCATTAAAAGAAAGTATTATAAATAAGTGTACTGAATATAAGACTATAGGTTTAAATGAACTTACGCCCTTTGAGTGGGACCAGGTATACTCCTTTCCACCTTATATGGATAAGGATTCAATGAGTAAAATGTCAGGTATACCTGAAGGGGATTTAAGTGAAACATATAATGAAGGTACCATGAATATTGTATTTTTGAAAGAAAAGGAAGTCGTATGTAAAATAGTAGGTTATCCAAAGGAATTTTATTTAAGTATAGGTGATTTAAAATATGAAAACAATGAAAGACTTTTAATAAGTAAATTACCTACTAAAAATGATAAGACCATAGTTTTAAATATATATAAGGGGGGAGATTTAAAACTATTAGAAGAAGGAAATTATTTAAATGAAAATATGGTTGGTTATTGGGAAAGGACTATTGAGGAAGAAAATATTAATGAAATAAACCAAAAGTATATCAATATGATTTTAACTAAGGATGGAGTAGTAAAATTTAATTTTTTCTACAGTTTATATAAGGATAACACGGATATACAAAATTTGCATAAAGCAGGGTCTAAAAGTAGCATACAAGCCTTTAATAGGGATAATAGTAAGTATATGATAGAAGACGGGGAAATTAGGTTAAAATACTACAAAGATAGGTTTAGAATAAAAATAGATCTAAAGGGAGAAAGTAGTATATTAAATGGTGAATATGAATTGGTAAAGAAATAAGGGATAATATGTGGCATATAGAACTTTTAGATATGGCAGTATCTTAATATGATAATAATTATAGCCAAAGTTATATGTATATTTTCCATATAACTTTGGCTAATTTATACACTCATCCTATAAAAACTTTTCTTTAACCTTATTCCAAAAATCATAGTTCTTAAGTCTTAATACTTGAGCCTTTAATGATGACATTCTAAGTTGAATCTCTTCAATCTCATCATATTTGTGTTCTTCTCCATCGGTAACTATTAAAATAGAATTTTCAAATCTATACTCTGGATAGACTTTAATTGTAGAAGTCTCAGGAACTATAATGCTGGATGTGAAGGATCTATATGCTGTTGTAGTTATGGGTGCTATGGGTGTTATCTGCATTAAAGATAATCTTGGGTCTACTATACTACCTCTTAAAGAATAATTGTAGGCAGTGGAGCCTGCTGGTGTAGCAACTAATACACCGTCTCCACTAAACTTTTCTAAAAAACTATTATCTAGAGATATGTTCAAATGAATAGTTCTTGATTTATCACCCTTTATGGAAATTTCATTTACACCTAAAAGTTCTATACAGTGAGATTTAGTACATACTAAAGCTTCCACTAATTTGAGATCTTGTATAGTATATTCTCCTTTAGAATAAAGGAAAATAAACTCATCTAGTTGATAGGGAGATACCTCTTGAAAAAATCCAAGGTGTCCCGTATTTATTCCCACTATAGGAATATTTGGAAAATTATTTTCATGAAGGGTTCTTAAAAAGGAACCATCCCCTCCCACACAGATTATTAAATCACCCTCTGAATCAAATTCAGTAGGTACATAGTAGCCAGCTTTTTCTAATTTTTGTTTTAATACCCTACTAGTTTCTCTTGAAATAGGTCTATCATTAGACACTATATTTATAATACGATTTTCGCCCTTAAGCATCAAATCACTCCATTTTATGTAAATTTAATTAATTTTACCATAATTAAAATTTAAATTAAAGGTAATATTATGTATTAACGTCTTTAAAGAAGTTCTTTTGTAAGTTATAATAAATCTTGTTAAACTAAATTATAAAGGTGAGAAAATATGATGAATACAAATGAAGAAACTAACAAATTAAAATTTTTAGTAGATGATGAACATGCAGGAACTCCATTAAAAGAAATATTATATGATGTTATGAAATTATCTAGTAGATTAGTGAGAAGAGCTAAAAGAAAAAAGGGAATATTAGTAAATGGTCATAAAATTCCATTACATTCTAGATTGAGAAGAAATGATTTAGTAGAGGTAATAATGGAAGATGAACCAAATCAATTTGAACCAGATGATATAAACATAGAGATAGTATATGAAGATGTGGACCTAATTATAATTAATAAACAACCTGGATTAGTAGTACATCCTACAAAGGGTCATCCTAGGGGAACTTTAGCAAATGCCCTAGTTCATCATATGAATAAAAGTGGAAATACATTTAAAATAAGATTTGTGAATAGATTAGATAGAGATACTTCAGGTTTAATAATAGTAGCCAAAAACTCCTTTGGTCAGCAGGAGCTATCTAAGCAGATGCAGGAAAATAAAGTAGATAAATATTATCTTACAGTAGTAGAAGGTCAAGTAAGTGAAGATAAAGGAACCATATTTGCTCCCATAGGAAGGGAATATGAAGATAGTATAAAAAGAGTTGTAATAGAAGGTGGACAAGACTGTATAACCCATTTTAAGGTAAAAGAGAGAATGAAAAAGGCTACAGTATTAGAAATAAAGCTAGAAACGGGAAGAACACATCAAATTAGGGTTCATATGGAGTATATGGGACATGCTTTAGTAGGTGATGAATTGTATGGAAAAATTAGTGAATTAATAGGAAGACAGGCACTACATGCTAAAAGACTAGCCTTTAATCAACCGAGGACAGGTGAAAGAATAGTTGTAGATTCTACTATTCCAAAGGATATGGAAAATTTAATAAATATTTTATTATCTAATTAAGTATGACCTATTGAAATTTCGAAAAAAGTGGAAAAATATTGAAATATGCATGAAAAACTTATATTATATCACATAAACTAAATATTCTGAAAAAAAATCAGGGAGGGCCACTGAAAAAGTAATACTTTTTCAAGGTTTCAAATCTTAAAAGGAAAAATAAGCTTTAAATTGATGAGTTAAAATTCAATTTAAAGCTTATTTTATACATTTTTTCATATTTCCCTTACATTTCTTTACTCTGTTAAG
>NZ_JAOART010000124.1 GCF_025210435.1 Anaeromicrobium sp. | reverse complement strand
ATCTGCGCTATATATTCTAAGTCTTTTTAAATCATTTTCATATATTTCTCTTTCTTCTTTATTCAGTGACATGATATCTAATTTTTCAATTGCCTTTTTTATGGTTATTTCTTCTTCTAATTCTTTTGGTATCCGATCTTTTCTTCACTTCCAAATAATTTTTTAAATACAAGATCTACCTTTGGATTTAATTTACACATATTTCATTAACTCCATTTAATTACATACTAGTTTTTTGTAGGATGCTTTGAATTATGCGTTATCTGATGACTATTTTCTATACATTTCTAACTCTACCAAATCTATAATAATTCCTGTATTCTTCAAAAAATCTAGTCCTAAAAGACCATTTACTCTCTCTTTTGGATCAATTTCTCCAAAATCTATCTTCATGTTTTCTACTAATATATCTCCACACTCTACCTTATCTATTCTCTTTCTAACTGAATAGCATACTTTTCCACCATATCCAGACGCTTTTACTATTGTATCTTCATCAGATAGTTCTGTATCCATTTCTTCCAAATAATCTGGAATTATTATTGTATGAGATGCTCCTGTATCTACTATCATATCTTTTACTTCTATTGAGTTCCCTTGATGAAAAAGTTTTACGGAAGCATATAATAACCCTTCCTTTAAGCTTAGCTTAACCATACTATATCCCTCTTCTTATGCCTATATTTTTTACTACTTCAATTATAAATTTGGGGTTCTTTGTACTATAAACAATTTGCTTTTCCTTACACTTCAAAAACTCTTTCATAGCAGCCTTACCGTCACCAATAGCTTTTATAAAAGCAACTTCATCCACATATTCTTTTCCATTCTCCACATGAGATTCTATAACTTCAACCTTCACAAATTGATTAGGATACATTTCTCTTACTTCTTCCCATTTCAATAAAACCTCTCCCTTCTTCATTTGAATTACTTAGTATTACTATAATTATATCATTCATTCTTTATATACTTTTATGATTATATTTTCTTATTTAAAAGTTGTCAGATGACGTTTTTCTATCTTACTCGATTTCACATGCCTTTAGTGGAATATCTAAAATAATTTCTCGTAAAATATTAGAGCTATAATCTTATGGGACCTACCTAATAGTTCTTTTCTTCTTCTGGATTTTCAAACAACACTTTTAATACTAATGCCCAATCTGCTGTTTTAGCCATATCTTCAATTTTATTTTTATGTTCATAATCTCCTCCCAAATATGCCCATACCGCAGCTTCTTCATCATCTTTCAATTCAATTTCCTTTGGTAATGAAACAGGTCTACGACTATAGGACTTATCAAATCTATCTATAAATTTTGTAGAACTGTTCCATCCACTTTTACCCATTATTACAGTTTTCATTACCATAGTTGGTGCCCATTCTAAATTATCTAATAGCCTCTCTTTTAATGATATACTTACTTCCCCGTCATATTTTCCATCTATAACATTCGTCATAATTCCTGATTCATCTATTAATTTTCCTTTTTCCCAAATTTCATATTTACAACTAATCCTCTTTTTATTGCCTTTATATTTTACTTTTACACAACCTGTCGTTAACCCTAAATGAGGTTCTAACCGTTTTGTATCCCTTTGAAATAACGATGAAGGAGTTATAGTTGCTGTTCCAAATTCTGAATAATCCCCATCAATAGTCTTAGTACATCCAGACATAAAAATAAATACCCCTATTATTAAAACATATATTTTTCTATTCATATAATCACCTCAATTATATTTCTCATATTTATTAAACCTTACTAACCTTCTTTTTTTCTCAGAAAGTTTTAGATTAAATTTTTCTAATCTTGTTTCCATTTAAGTACATAAATTTTTCTTTTATATAATGGCTCCTCCAATATTACACAATACAAGAATAATGTGTCTCAATAATAAGTAGAGTATGCTCATAATAATTAGTTTGTCTTTCTAGGAAACAGTAAACGAATTAGTCTATCATCACTGATTTCTTCTTTATTTTCATCAATAAATCTAACCTTTTTTTCCTGAAATAATTGTTTAATTCTCAATTCAATCTTTTTCCCTAAATCTTTATAACCAATGGTAATACCACATGCAAGACCTATTGCCATCCATATTAACCAATTCATAAAAATACCTCCCTGCAAACAAAATATAAATACTCTTTGTTTCACATAATTCTAATATTGCGTCCTAAATTATCAAATCCTATTTCACAAACTACCAATTTATGCATCTTACGATCTTTAATAACTACTATTCTCTTTCGTCTAACATTTCCTTGTTTATGACGTCTCAGCACATTGCAATTTTTCGCTCATACAATGAATAGGTATTGATCTAGTCCTCGACCCTATTAGGTAGTGAGACGTGCTTAAACATATTTTTATATGATATTATATGTGGAAGCTACATTCTCCAATCAGTACCTGATATTCCACCAAACCTTACCCAGCCTTCCTTTTTTATGCCATTAACTTTGTATTCTATTCTATAAATCATTCGCCCCTTACCAACAACCATAAATGGGCCAATCCCTGTGAAAAAATTGCGTCGCTCATAACTAATTAAGTGTCCCCCAAGTGAATCAATCTTACTTTTAATACTATCCTGATGGCTTTCACTTCTTGCAAAATATATTATTATACCAATTATTATAAAAAGTAATATACCTAAAACGTCCATGCTACTCTCTCCCATCTAATATATTTTCTATTCACAAATTCATTATATTTCACATCTAATCTTCTTACCTGATTTTATGTGACGTCCTGCGTGTTTACGATGTGACAATAACGCAAACATCTGTCAGTTACGTGAATTACAGAAAAACTATTTTTTGTTTTATAATAAATTCATGTACTTACTAAAATTCATATATCTATAAATAATACCTAACATTGACTCTGCCAGATTTCTTGCTACTGCCTTACTACAATTTGTTGATGCCTGTATTCGTTTCTATTTGCTGTAATTTATGTATTCATAATTCATTAGGACTTAATCGGAATATTATAAAGGTTAATAAACAAATTTAACGATTCATTAAGTTCATTAATTACTTTAAATGCTGGTTCTAATGTTTCATTAATGTCATCAATAAATAAATCAATGTGAAATCTAAGAGTTGTCCCTAATTGCCTTCCATTTGGGGTTACTGGTGGTAATGCAAATGGTCTTAATTGAATTTTAGTTCCCCCCCTAGAACTATCTCTAACAAACCAAGCAAGAAATTCAATACTATTGAAACTTTCTATTGAATTATCAATCTTAAATTCAAATTGCATAAGAACTTCATTTTTCAGCCCACCTTTTGTACGTAAAAGACATGTATGAGGTAAGTGTGAGAATTGAGATATCTTTAATAATTCAGTATTTACTTCCTCTAGATTCTCAACACCACTTTCTATTGAAGTAATTCCTCTTAACTTTAAAATTGTATTATGGAAATTTTCTATGTCTATTGGATAGTTACTCATATCTTCCTCCTATTATTTATGTTGATACTGCTTTTATATTAAATTTAATTATCTAAGCTATTTATTAACAATGGTAAACTTTGTCAAAACTATTAAGAATTGCAAGTTTATGAATACGAAATCTATAATAAATTAGAATTAATATTAAAATTATCATTATAATTATTGTGGTTATAAAATATTTCTGGCTAAAATAGCATTAGAGTAAACTAAATCTTAGAATATATCATGTATTTCAACACAAGACAGTTATACCTATGAGTATAATTAGTTTCTATTCAATTATAATTCCATGTTCTATCATAGGCTCTAAAACTTCTTCCTTTAACATACTAATATAAATTACAGATTTTAAGTTCTCTAAGTGTTCAAATCCACGGACTGATTGAATATCAAAGAAAAAATCTTCTCCATCCCAATCTGGCTGTATACAATGGTAGACTTCATTCCCTCCATCAAAACATAACTCTGTAATCTTATTCAAATCACTTTCCTTAATATCTAATTCAGCAAAAAACTGTAACATCTCATCTATAGGTCCTGCTCCTACATGCCATTGGTAGTTTTTACAATGCTTTTCAATCAATACTTCCAACTGACTTTTAAATTCAGGGTCCTTGTCCAACAAAGCCTCAATTACTACCAATTTAAAATTAAAGTCTTCAAAAACACCCATTTCATCTACATATTTTGTCATTTAAATCTCCCTCACTTTTAGCCACTATTATAAATAATATTTTATATGATGAAAAAAGCTAACAACATTGCCAATCATATGCTACATTTGAAAAATCCCTATTTTTTAAATCCTCTTCTTTAATGAAAAAATTACAGTTTCCAGTATCACCGAACATAATTCCACATTCATCTTCTACATCTAGTTGTAATAATAAAATATTATATTCATCGCAATAAGCAGGTTCAGATTGAATAAAATATGGATAACCACCAAATCTACTACCAGAACCATCAAATTCATGCCAAATTTTCTCTTTCTGCTCTTCATTAAAAGATATTCCTTTAAATAACTCATTAAACTTTTCGCAAGAACAAGATATTGGCATTTCTCTTAATTGAAAATTCATTTTTCCCTCTTTATCAAATGGTAAAAATTCCTTATAATCTTCTTCATATGGATTTTTACAAACCAATTGGTTCACATCTGTTATATATTTCTCAATATATTTAACTTTACAAGGACCTTCATAACCATAACATTCATCATTATGAATATAAAATTGAAGCAGTCCATTTTCTGGCATATTTTTCAATTCAACTAAATCTGCTAAATTAATCTGTGCAAGAAATATCATTGGCTTATTGTTCTTACCTAGTGGATAATCTTCAATATTTTCAAGGTAAGGACAACCACCTAATTTACTTTCCCATGGTTTTGTATCCTCTTTTGTAAAAGTGATTTCGTTACTTTTACGAATGGATGTTTTTATGATTTTTTCATATTCCCTAAATAGTTCTGATACTTCATACTTTAACATTCTAATCTCCTCCAAAATCATATAGACCTCTTACATCTACAAGTTAAACTTTTATTAGCTACTGAATATATGATAATTTATTTACTTCTATTTCTAATAATTTTAAATTCATATTTTCTATATATTTCGTTTTCCTTTTTAGGGTCCAATTAATATAAATCATCTTTTATCACTGTTTAAGAAGAATACGAACTTAGCTTAGAACGCAACCTACTTTTAATCAATAATTACCTTTTATTACATTTGTGCCTTCGTGTGAAATTATCTTATAATTGTTTATGAAAGGAGTGTTTCTTATTAGAGCAATATCATATAGTGACTCATTTTTATTTTTAATTGTAGGTCTTTATTTTTTATTTGGTGCCATAAAAAAACCTAATTGGTTTTGGAACAATCGAAAAAATACCCGTTTTAGAAATTTTTTTGGTGATAGACATGCATATGCATTCTACATCATTGCAGGTATTATCTGTATCGGCTTAGGTTTATTTAGATTACTTCAAGAATTTATTTTTTAAGTACTGAGATATTTTTCTCGGTACTTTCTTCATTACCCCATAATTTTGTGCTTCATAAAATAATCTTTTGGTTTTAGTTTAGCTTTTACATATTTTATACACATTTTTTTACTATTGTGTAATAGCTGTTCTATCTATTTTGTATTTTTTAGCATCTTGCCACATTCCATATGATTTTCATGTAATGTACCAAAATAGTTTGCTAGGCCATGCTTAATGACCATCAGCCACTACAATACTCCATATACAAGTATCTTCATATTTATCCCCTTCATAGACTGATAGTATCTCCATTGTAAAAATAAAAATAACCTCTTCATAATCCCTTCCCCCTATCATAACCCTAACAAAAATACCTATACTATGCACTTTTTACCACTACTCTGTACTACTTTCTTACTATAATTGGTCTGTTTATTCTCATTATGATCTATTCTTCTATTTCTTTATTTTCAAAATGTTATACTATAAAGCGCTCTCCCATTTTAATTTCAAAAACTATTTCCTCAATGCTTTTGTCTGATGTATCAACGATATATCTGTCTTCAATTTTTTTCTCCCTAAATTCATTTAAGACTTCAATTGCACGTTCTCCCATGACTTGTTCTGTTAATCTATTATTATCTCTTTCTCTAATAACTTCTTCATTGGCCATAAGAATTACATATTTTAAAATAATTCCACTTCTTTTTCTTAAATCGCTAAGATACTTTAGATGCTCTGGAAATACAATATAATCTACAACTATATCATAACTCCTTTCTAGATAATTTTTAGTTAAATCTGATACATTTGACCACATTAGTCTCATTAATTCTCCATTATCCTTCCAAGGTGGTAAATATCCACCCACAACCATGTGGTAAATTAAATCTCCATTTATATGTACACTTTTTTCAAATGATTGTGCTAACCTAGCAGAAATTGTAGATTTACCTACTCCACAGGGTCCCGTAATGATAAATATTGTTTTACTCTTATTCATTAAAATTCCTCCACTACATACTACTTCTATCACCAGTACTTAAGTTGCTTCAAATCCCTTTTGTAGATAACCATCCTCCTATGTTGCCACGTTTTCCTGTGGAATGTTTGAGAATAGTATGTTAGGCCATAATTAACTACATTACTACTTGAAAATAGTGTTGATGAAAAAATTTTTACTATATTTCATTTATTAGTTCTGTCAACACGAAAACTATTTTATTTGTTTAATCTCAAAACCTATATATTTATTTCTTCTGCCTTCTTTATATGTCAAAATTCCCTTATTACCTTCCAAAATTGGAAAATACTGTTCAAAACTAACAAAAAAAATAAATTTAATCTGATCATCCGATTTAAATTCAAGTTTATAACTATCCTGCATATAGCGCCCTACTCTAAAACCGCCCCCTATCCTTGTATATATTTCTTTTGATTTCAATGTAGCACTAACCTTCTCAATAGGTTGATTATACAATTGTATCTCTTCATATATACGTACTATAATAATTGAAATAAACAAACATACAAAGAAACCAGCAATTAAAAAAAAAGACTTTGAATCTTGGTTTATTGATTTAATAATTTCATTAACTCTTGTTATTTCAGGTATAGTTCCATTGTCATCAATATATTCAAGGGGTTCATATATCCCCCAATAGACTAATACTGTTATAATATACAAAATTGATAGTGTTACACCTATGCTTCTCCATGATGAGTATTTGCTATTCTTTGACACATCCATCCCTTCCTTCTTTTTAGGTTTATGGTAAATAACGTTTTTCATATATTAAGATAGTCCACATGTTTTTCGTGGACTATCTTAATATATCATGTTATCCAATGTGCCACCTAATGACAGGCTGTTGCTTCATTGCTATTTTATATATCTATATTTTACCATTTTATATGGAATATAGTAATCTACACATAAGAAAATATGGTACAATAATTTTGCTTTCCCCACTTATTTTGAATTATGCTATAATATGATAGAGGTTTTTTATGGAGGATACCTATGAGTATAAATAAACATAAAATAGTTACCATTGGGAAGTTGCAAAACAAAATAACAAAAATATTAGATATAGATTTACCGAATGGAGATATAAGCATGTACCCTGGTTTTAAGAAACATGTTAAAAAAAGACATCCTGATTGTGTAAAATATATTGCGAATGTACAAGATATTATTAACAATCCAGATTATATAGGTGTTCATCCTAAAGAAGAACATAGCGTTGAATTAGTAAAAATATATGATAAAAATATTTTATTATCAATTAATTTATCTACTAAAACAGATACTGAATATTTATATGTCTCAAGTTTATATGATATCTCTCAAGCAAAACTAAATAATAGGATTAACAGTGGTAGGTTAAAAAAGTTTATTTGACATATTACATATTAAGATGTATAATTTAGTTGTAATATTCATATGTTAATAAAGGATTGTTGAGGATCGGAAATGGCTCCCGACACGCTACTATTTAGTAGTTATCAGGTATGCAGGATACGCCGCCCTGCCATCAGTCCAACAGATATAATAGAAAAACTCCAACGTTGGAGTTTTTCTTCATTTGCAAACTAACTTCAACTACTGACACCCTAATTTATTTAATTATTTTCATATTTATCTAAGGTAATCTTAATTTTTATTTTCCATTCTTTTGTTCCATTCGTAGAACTATTTCTTACAATTGCAGCGGCTGTAGATTGGGGATTAAACTCTAAATCTTTAGTCAATTTGTAGAAGTTCTTATTATCACATTCTATAAGGCATATGAATTATGATTACACATATGCTTATTTAATAAATTCAGCATTATTACCACTAATTTTAATAATCTCAATTTTTTTATCTAAGAATACAGAAAACTTAGTAACTCCACTTTTTTTAATCACTATATTTAAATTTGGAATAATATTCAATAATTCTTTTTTTAGTTCCCCAATATTCATCTTCGATACTCGCTTCTTATTAAATATCATAAATATTTTGTTTTCAATTTCTTTAATATTTTCCGACGGAATCTTTCTTATTGTAACCCAGCATTTGTTTTCTTTATTAGTTAAAGAAAAACTATCCAACTCCTTTAATAATCCAGACAATTTTGTATAATGATAATTTCTTACATCAAAATCCGGAAACATATTATTTATCCTTCGTCCTATTTCTCCAAGATCCATAGAATCCATATTGCTGTCCAAAACCATATCAATAATAGTCTTTTCTATAATATTTTGGGGAGTGAAAAATTTTTTACTAATGCCATTATTGTTAGACACTCCATCGATTTTCACATCTTCAAATTTCATATCCTCATCTATAACATCTACAGAAATAAATTTTTCACAAGAAACCCTAAATGCTTCTGGTGTCTTTTGTTCTCCAATACCAATTACTAAGTTTCCAGACTCACGTAACCTTTTTACCAATTTATTAAAATCAGCATCACTTGACACAATACAAAAACCATTTACCTTTCCTGAATATAATATATCCATTGCATCAATAACAAGCCCTATATCTGAAGCATTTTTCCTAGAAGTATCATTAGATTGCATTATAGGTGTAAGTGAAAATTGTGAAGATTTCTCTAGCCATGGTTTTAACCTCTGCTGTGTCCAATCACCATACATTCGTCGAATTGTAACCCTTCCATACTTTGTAAGTTCTTTTAAGATGCTATCAATATGCTTGGATCCAATATTATCTGCATCTATCAGTAACGCGATTGTTAATTTTTCCATAATATATCTCCTTACTGTTTGGTATAATAGTTCATAATAAAATGCTATTGTGTAATACCTATTGTATCTATTTTATTTTCTTTTTAGTATCTTGCTATTGTAAATAACGTTCTTAAGTTCATGGCTCCCTAAGTGCTTTTGTAAGATGCCGTGAACTATATGTTAGGTACAGTCCGTTAACTTGCAGCAATTGGCTAACATATTACTCCATCATTAAAGGGCTACAAATAAAACTATCCTCTATAATAAATTTATAAATAATATAAAACCATACTTATATATATTATACTATTATTGAAAATTCTTCTCTAATTTTGAATACACACATTAATCAGGTTCAATAATTAATATTTAACATGGGATTATGGAAAAAATATTTTATCTAAAGGCATATCGGTTATCAAAGATATTTTGGAAATTAGAAACGTAGTTAGCCAGAAAACAAAATTATAATCAAAAAATCTATTATAAATCCCAGTTCTGTCTTTAATGGTCTGTTAGGACCAATCTTATACTTACCTATTTTAACTTTATATTCCTAGAGAAAATTACATATCTACTTGTACTTATCTAATTTTTTCTAAATAAATAACATTGTCACACTTCCTTACATTGAAATTTAAATTATCTTTAAATCTAAGAATACCAACACCATTTTTACTATTCCTATCATAAAATGATATACTATATCCATTCCTAAAAGGATAACCACTTAAATAGCATACAACCTCTTTATCTTTTGTAAAAATTACATTGTCCATTCCTTCATTAAGTGTTTCACAAGCATAATCCCACTTATAACCTAGGGCCTTATAAATCTCTTCTTTGGATGTGTAGGGAGAAAAAGAATATATTCTATCCCATTGAAAAGGTGTTAATCTAGATAAATTTATTCTTTTATCTGTTTGTTCTAGAGATAATACTTCTTTTCTTAATAACTTTGAATTTAAATCCCATACTTTTTCTTTAAATGGATTAACTAAAATAATAACACTACATATCAATACAAATATTGATACTATAGCATAAGTTTTCCTTATTCTCATCTATACTTCCCCCTTATACCTGACCTACATACAATGATTAGGGCAAATTATGAATAAAATCCATAGCTTATACTTTCTTATGTTTGAACCATAACAACTATTAAACCATTTTAGACTGCTGCTAAACTTATATTTTAAGGGATGACTATGACTTTTTTCTATACTTTTTCAATGATAATTTAAACCTTGGATATTAATTCCTTTTTACTGTCCGTAGATCAGCTCTCTTAATATTATCCTTTAAATTAAATCTCATAGTTATTAGTTTGTGAATTACATAAGTTATGCTTCCTCCTATAATTGTTCCTATGATATCTCTCCAATCAAAAACACCTATTAATGGTGTGATCTGAATAATTTCATATATTATAAATCCAAAAACAACTTCTAAAATTACTTTTAATTCATCTCTATATTTTTTATATTGTACATAACCCATAAATAAAAAAGATGCCGTAATAACTGCACCTATATTGGTGTGCATATCTGCTAAACCATAGTCATTAATATTATTATCATATATATAACTTCGATAAGCATTTCCTAATATAGACGTTAAAAATAAAAATGAAAATGATAGTTTATAATATAGCCCTCTTTTCTCCATGGATAACCCCCTATAACTTTCTATAGTATTTCTATTCCTAAAAAGTTACAACTTAATAAAATTAATTAATAACTCTAGCATAATGTTTCCTGAATTAAGTCGGGTAAGTCAGAGGGGTTGCCCCCTCTTGCTCCCCTAAGAACCCTACGTGACACTTTCACGTCATAGGGCTCAAGTCATTTAAAACCAGCCTGTACTAGAAGCTGGCAAGCATTCTTTTCTTCTTATAATAATCCTCATATATTGGTAAATAAGGATTGGCATCAAATTTTATTAAAACATGTCTTACTATTTTAAAGTCACTAGCGAATAGTAGTCTAATAGTATTTGTTTGAAATATCCAGTCCCTTTTTTCAGTCTTTGTGAAGTATCTATTCTTTCTCCAATTCTTTGACTTTGTGGAATATCTCCGTTTAGCCCATAACCATATGCCTGTAAATATATTCTTATCTAATGTTTGAAATGCTTTTTTAAAACATATATGTTTATGATAATTACACCATCCACGTATTATCTGATTTAATCTTTTAATCAATATTTGCTATTTCTGGATCAAATTAGTTTTGATAACTCTTCTTATATTTGCTGATACTTTTAATATTGATTTCTTTGACGGTTGTATCAGTAATTTATCATTATATTTTCTAAAGTTCCTTCAAAAATCCATCTAGCTGATGTTTTTCTTGATAAACAATTAAATAGATACTCTGATTCATTTTTAGCACTTCTATGTTTTCTAAATCCGAAGGATGTCTTATCTAAAATACTTTCTGCAACAGGGTCTAATACTTATGCCATATAGGTTTTGCATTGCCCTATCATACATTATTTTAGCAATTCATATTACCTTAGATTCTATCTTTACCCCGAAGCCATTATCCATTTGCTAGGCAATACGAAAAGTCACCTAACTTTGGCTCACACCTTTTGGTCATAGCATATCAGCCTTATTTCGCTACTCACGTTTAGCGAGGCTTGCAATAGTTCAATTAATTTAATCATAGTAATATATTTACCCTAGCAATCACCCACATTAGGCTAGTAGGATATTCACATTGTCTCTATAGCTTAGAACCCTGCCATTACTAACAACGCACCTATAGATAGAGTTACTCCAAATGGATAGAGTAGCCCAAAGGCTGTTAAGCTTAGACAGCCTAAAATGTAGCTTACCCCTGTTATTTCAAGGGCTAGTCGCACTTGCACATAACGTTTCTAGAATTTTCGTCGTCCTACATGGTCTTAGTAGTATGGCAGAAATTCTATGTTATATGAAGGTATTGGAGCAGAAGCCCTAGTATTGAACTCTTAATACAATACCTCTATCATCATTGGTCCAAACTGAAGAAGTATGCCTTGCAATGATTCTTTGATTCTCATCTTCTCCTAATGTATCCCCATCATTAATCACATTGCCATTTGCTATTAAATATCTCACAATACTAAGTGAAAAATCTATTAATTCTTCGAATGATTTAGTAGACTTGATAATCTCT